>CAMJNF010000098.1 GCA_946407235.1 uncultured Fibrobacter sp.
CCTTACCAGGGATCGGGGTGGGGAGCACCACGTCAAAAGCGGAAAGACGGTCGCTAGCGACCATCAGGAAGCTGTCGCCGAGGTCGTACATGTCGCGTACTTTGCCTTGGTGGAACAGCGGAACTTCGGTAATGGGAGTATCAAATTTTAAGCTCATAGTGCTAGCAAATATAGGAATTAGACGAGAGACTAGAGGCTAGAGACGAGAGATTTTTGTTATTTAAAAGCTCCAAAACTGATTTTGATGTGTGTGCTAAATCTTTCCGAAATCGATTTTGTCGTCGACTTTGATGTCTTCTTTTTCTTCGTGATGAACCTTGGCCTCGGGCATATCTCCCATGTAGGTGCTTTCGGCGTTTTGCGGCGTGGGCATTTTGGTATTCATGTATGTCTGTGTATCGCGACCTTCGCGGACGAGCTGCTTTTCGTTGGCCGTGTTCCCGATTTCTACAGGATGATAGCCACGTGGATCGGAACTTGCGCAAGCCACAAATGTTAAAGATGCGGTGATTGTGGTTAATAGTAATGCAATGTGTTTCATAAGACCTCGAAGTTTTATAGACAAAATATGAAAAAAGAGGGGCTCGCACAAGGTGAACTCCTCTTTTATAGCTTTTATCCAAAAACTAACAGTTTTTCTTACCTATAAGAAATGCTGTATTTGCCAAGAATTTTGTCAAGAACATTGTCGGGAAGGTTTTTGCTAGTTTTTGCTTTAAAATAATTGTCTCCATGACGCACGTAGTGCATGCCTATAACGCCGCCATTGTATTCCTTGACCAATTTAACACTACCGCCATTGGGCTTGACGTCTGTTGATGTTGGGCCGTTTTCATCAAAATTAGTGGTAACCTTAATCCCTCCTTCAAATGGAAGAGAAACTTTGCAGCGTACAGTGATGTCTTCGGTGTCGCAACATGTGTCCAAATCGGTATCATGATCTACTTCAGAACATTCGAAGGTTCTGAATACATTGTCTTTGTCAAAACCTTCCGAGCAACCATTAAAACAGTATGTGCGTACGCCGTTACGATCAGGATCGAACGATGCCCAACGCCATACCATGCCGGTAGTGATGCCGCGCCACACGCGCTGTCTTTTTTTGAAATACGTCTCAGAACCTGCGGATGAGTATAAGTACTTAATATTGGTAATGAAAGAAGATGCGTCCATTCGATATGGATAAATTTCTACGGAAACGCTAGATTTGAATTCCGTGTTTTCTTCATGAACTTCTTTTTTCAGAATTTTTGCAACTTTCAAATATGGGTCTTCTTCGGAAGAATCATCACAATTGATTCCGTCACATTTTAGACCAATATAATCGCAACTTTCGAGAAGTTTCTTGTTTGAAAGAATTGTATCGCCACTTGCGAGCATAATTGTTTCGTAATCAGCGTTCATGGCAAGTAATGATGTTTGGCAATTATAGTCTAGGGGGCGGGCAATGGAACGAGAATACTCGTGATCTTTGCTGATGCGCTCTGCGTACTCGTTTTCTAGGGCGTAGTATTCTTCTAGAGAATCGAGTACGAGTGTTCTTTTTTCGACAGATTTTGCCAAGATCGATGTGTTGGGCAGATATTCAATGCGGTTTCCGTCTTTGTCGAAGTCAAAGTATGGGAGAACTGAGTCACCCATGCTTTCGATGAAAGCTTCTACTTCGGCAGATGCCGTTTCTCTTTGTGGATTGGATATCGATTTGCTTTCGCCACTTTCGATGTTGTCGCTACAGCCGATTAGACTTGCTAATAGCAATCCTGCGTAATATTTTTTCATTTTTTTTATTCCTCCTGTGTTTTGAAATCATGAAATGCTGAATTTAACTTATTGCACTTAATGATTTATTTGGTTGTAATAATTTGTAATTAACAGCGTGTGAAAAATAATTAAATGATTTTGTAAAGTAAATGGAAAAATGTTTATAAATTTATTTCAATAAGTTTATCTGTTGTAATTTGTGCTAAGTGTATGCTTACAGAGCGACCAAAAAAAGTATAGTGGTACATCCTTTAAAGGATGAAATTGATAAATCGAAGATTGTTTTTCTTATAAAAAATGAGTGATTGCCGTAAGTGCAACTCGTATATACAACGCAATGTTGCATATGGAATGTTTGTATTGAAAATTTTGTAAAAATTGCTAATTTTTATCAAAAATCTTAATTTTTGTTGCATAAAGCATTGACTTGATGAAAAATAATGGTTATATTGAAGATGTGAAAAGATTAAAGGAGGTTGTTATGAAAAAGCTTTCGTTTTTTGCTTGCTCGGCGTTAGCCGCATTTATGTTTGCCGCTTGTAGTGATGATCCGGTGACGGGAACTATTCCTCCTGCTGGAGGTGGTGCCGGTCAAGGGGGCGGGACCGCGTTGGATTCCACGCGCAATGTGTCTGTCGATTTAAAGGGCTGTTACGGTCATCCGTATGATGCCTTGCTGAAAACCGCTGCTACAAATCCGAAGGCTTATTTGGTTGTTGATGAAGCGGGATATCATGTGGTTCTCCCGAATATCTCTGATGCTTGCGATTATGCAAACATTGTGTTCAATAATCAACGTGTACTCGATACGCTAAAAATCAATTTTGTTGCCGACCAAACAGAATGCATGTGCATTACCGATGAATGGTTCAATATCGATCCATTTGATGCCGACATCAAGTATTTGGTATATCAGAACACGGTTTATGAAGTCGTTTCGGAACTACTTCCTGTAAGGAGTTCTTCGAGCTCCGTTGTGGAATCGTCTTCGTCTGAAACTTTGCCTCAGTCAAGCTCAAATGTTTTGATGTCCTCTCAGGCTCCGATTCTCTCATCGTCCTCGGTACCGGTGGTGAGCTCGTCTTCTGTTGCGCCACCAGGCCCGTCGCATTTGATCATTACGGATGCAAGTGCTCAGTGTCATGAGAGGGTTTATAATGTCGATCCTATGTTAGATGGCTCGACTCCTGTTCAAATGGTTAGACCGAAAGACGAAGCACTTCCGCCGGTTGCCTTGCGTTATGCAGGTACGGAACGCACTAGCTTTTTCATAGAAAATGTTTCATTTGCTTGTGATGTTGCTATAGACACTTTGGATGTTTATGTGATTGATGAAACGGTTTATGTGAATGCCAAAATGGATTATACGAATGCAAAGAGATGCCTTTGCAACTCGAAGGTGGACTTTGCCGTGAATAACGATCCGTCTTTTTCTAGAGCTCGTTGGCTTGTCTTGGATGATGGTTCCAGTATAAATTTACAGAATAAAATGGAAATTGTGGATATGCATGTCACTACAGTCGAAGAAGTGATGACGCATCAGACTACAAAGGATGTTAGTGTTGCATGCAGTAATGACAGGCGGACGGTTGACACGCCATCTTTGGCAAATTCAATAGAGGCTCTTGTTGCTGATTCTGCTTCGACACAACAGGTTTATGCGATGAGATTTGATAACGGAGATGACACGGAAACGATTGTTATCAATAGGCTGTATGTGGGGTGCGGCGTGAATGATGTGAAATTTGATGTGAGTGCATCTAATGATACGTTATATGTCGAAGCGTCCTTTGAATTATATGCGACAAATTGCGTGTGCCCGTCTCGCATTGATTTTACGATAAAGAAGGGGCTGCAATTCACAAATACCCATTATCTTGTGTTTGATGGGCGTGAAACCATGCCATTGATTGTCGCAAAACAATAAAGTTTCTTCATATTCACTCCTTGAATGAAAAAAGGCTCTGTCCATAGGACAGGGCCTTTTTTAAAGTTTTTTTGCAACCTTCGCAAAAACGGATCTTATGTAATTGAACTAACGCTGGTAAACTAAGTTAATTAGCGTGTTTTTTTATGTTGAGCTTCGTAAAGGTCTGATAATGGTCGCTGGTGTGATAAATAGTGCAGTTTTTGGCGTAAATAAGGCGGTTTTTCCCGCGATTGACCTCGAAATAATCGACATCGGCTTCTTTGTAGCTGCCTTGTGGTAATTTCTTTTCTCGGTTGCCGAAATTGTCTCCGCCAATCATGATGCCAAGTTTTCTGAGCGGGTTGAAGTTCCAGCTTGTAAATGTTTTTCCAGTTTTTTCTTCGTAAAGCCGCATGGCTTCGTTTTTGTTGACGTAATTTGGCGGCAGTTTGTCGTTGTCGCAAATGTATTGGGCCACTTCGATTTTAGTTGTGTATTGCGTTGCCGTGGCTGTGGGTTGATCTTCTACTTTTGCAGGTTGTTCCGTTACTTTTGTAGGTTGCTCTGCAACTGTTGTTGGTTCTACGACTTCCGTTGGTTCTGTTACTACCGTTGGGGTAGGGGTGTTTTGCGGCGGGTTTGTGTTATTGGAATTTGAGTTGTTAGAAATAGTCTGGGTGCCAGTGAAAATAGCAACGCCGACGCATAAGGCGATTACGGATTTTTTGAGGCTCTTGCTTTTGTTTTGGGTGTTGGATTTCTTTTTCTTTTTGCTGGCCATTGTTTTTCCTTGAAGTGTATGCAAATTCTTTTGAAAATATAAAAAAGACATCCCGTTTGGAATGCCTTTGAAAAGTTTTAAAGGTGGTTGAAACTGTTATTTGTACAACAAAGCGAACCTCGGAAAAACGGAGCTTGCAAGTAATTGAACTTTTAAGGCGAAAGAGATATGTCGCTAAGCGAATAATTCGCAGCCGAAGGCGACCTTTGGTCACTTGGCCTTTAGGCCTTAGTGAACATGGCCACCTTTAGGTGGTGCCCAGTGAGCGTGCGAGCATATCTCTGAAGCCTTGCTGTACTTTTACTTGTAAAGCAGAGCGAAAACCATGCCCGGGCGGAAGTACTTACCAGCGGTGTACTTGAGTGCCGTGCTGTGGAGCAGCGTGAAGAGCTCGTTCACATCGACCTTGTTGCTCTTGGCGATGGCGCCGAATGCCTTCGTGAAGGCGGCGAGATTGCGCGGGAGCTTCGGGCTGATGCGGGAGTCGGCGAGGAGAGCGCCCTTCTTCAGGAGTTCCTTGTGCATCTTGTCGGCGGCAGTTGCGCTGAGGCCGAACTTTGCAACGAGAGCTTCCGGGTGGAGGCGGCAAGAACCGTTGAATCCTTCCGGTGCTGCAAACGGAACGCGTGCTTCGTCATAGAGGTTTCCGATCATGGAATCGGCGAGCACGGAGGCTTCCTTTTCCAAACCGTGGAACATCATGGCGGTCATGATGCTGTACTGAATACCAATCCAAACGTCGTGTGCCTGGAAGTTGAATTCGTCGAGCGGAGAACCGTCCTTACGAACAAGGTTTGCGGCGCCGATGAGCGGGCTGTTGGCCTTATAGTTCGTATTGAAAATTCTGAGCAAGTTAGACTTTGCCTTGGCGCTGTCGGTAATCGGTTCGAGGTCCAGTAAGCGGAGGTAAGTGTCTGCAAGCATCGTGTCGGCGAACACGTCGTCGCAGTCGTTCGCTATCTTTGCTTCCCAGCTCTTGGTGAAGGCTTCCTTGCACTGAGCCGTAATCCAAGCCTTCTTGAGGCCGCGGAGTTCGTTCTTGGAGAGGTCTTCGCCGTCCGGGATTTCGCCTGCGCAGAGCCATTCGTTAATGGCCTTCACGCCAGCGTTCGGATCTTCCGGGAGTTCCAGAGAAACCTTCACGGCTTCGCGGAGCTCGGCATACTTTTCGACGTTCAAGTCCTTCATTTCCATCGGAGTGATGAAGAAGCGGAAGTAGCCTTCGTTTTCGTCCCAGAGCGATTCGGTAAATTCCTTGTTGGCTGCTTCGGACTTGGCGTTCCACTTGGCGGCCTGATCGTTATCGCCGAGGAGTTCAGCAATCTTGGCGGCAGCGCGGAGGCCTGCGATCCAGAGGGAACCGCAGTAAACGGAAATGCCGTAGCTGCAGAGGTTGTCGAACGTGTCGTCCGTACCATGCGTGAGCGGGAAGTTTTCGCCCGGGTTCACCATCTTTTCGAGGTATTCCATGGCGGCATAAACGGCTTCCTTGCAATCGGCGAGGCACTGCATGTCTTTGGTCTTGTGGTAGTGACGGTAGACCATGAGCACATATTTCGGGGCGAGGTCCTTCCATTCCTTTACGTTGTGCCAGTCGTAGGCATCCGGTTCGGCGTCGAAGGGGCTACCGAGGTCGTGAATCACAGCGCCACGCACAGCGCGCGGGCCTTCGAGCTTCGGGTCCGGGAGGTCGGCGTAGGGGAGGTTCACAAATTCGTGGTGACGGCGACGGTTTTCGTTCACGGCGAGGATTGCATCGCCAAAGCGCTTCATCACAACGCCATCGAGGCGCGGCATGAGGGCGAGCAAGCTAAAGCTGCCGTAGAAATACACGTCGAGAGAGTTGAAGAACGGATAGTCGGCGCATTCGCGGACCAGGAAGCGGTCGTCCTTGTCCCACACGGTGGCTTCGGCGAGGAAGCTGAGCGTGTTGATGGCGAGGCTCTTGAATTCAGCCTGCTTGGCGGCGGTCTTGTAGAGCTTTGCAACCGGCTTCTTCGGAACAAGGTTTTCAAATGCCTTGAGGCGATCGTCAAAAGTTTTGTCGGCGGCGAGAGCTTCCGTGAGGAGTGCGACCACGCGTCCGTATGCTTCCGGGTAGAATGCGGTGTACTTCTTGGCGGAGGTGAGCTTGTTCAGCTTGATTTCCGGGAAGTCGAGCACCATGTTGAATTGGAAAGATACCTTCTGCTTCGGCTTGAGGACTGCGGTAACGGCGATGGCACCTGCAATCGTTTCACGACCGCTGTAAACGTTCTTGACCCAGGAGTTTGCAACGCGACCGCTCTGGAGAGCTGCCTTCAAGACGGACTTGGCGTCGTCCTGGTAGAACATCGGCTTCACGGAAACGTTGAGGTTATCCTTCTTGTTCCAAGCCACGCTTACGCCCATGCAGCCGTTGAAGTCGCTTTCGGTGAGAGCCTTTTCGTTATAAAATTCGATACCGCGAACAGAGCGGCCATCTTCGAGTTCCTTGTCGAACTGCACACCCTTCGGGAAACGTGCTGCCGGAACGAGAACAAAGCTAGAGTCCTGAACGCCCTGGCGGTCCTTCTTGGCCATGTAGCCCGTGATGCTGTCCTGAATCTGGACAATCGTCACTTCGCGGGTTTCCTTGGTGTTGTTTTCGAGCGTGAATACGGTGGCGTTCACCGGGAGGCTGGAGAGGCGTTCGTCGCCCGGAGTCACATAGCTAGACTGCGTCTTGGTGATGGCGACACCCTTGCCTTCGTAAACGGTTTCGCTGATCGGATAGAGGGCGGTGTACTTCATCTTGGCGGCGTCATAACCCGGCTGGCCGAGGAATTCGGAGTCATTTGCCCAAGCGGCGGTGAGAGCGCCTTCGCGGGCTGCCTTTTCGCCAACCATGCCGTCGAAGAAGTCGATGAGCACGGCGCGGTTGATGGCGGCAACGTCCTTGCCTGCGGCAATCAAAGCCTGAGTGCGGTCGCTGAACTGGATGTGCCAGCGTTCAAAAGCGGCCTTGTTCGTTTCGAAGAAATTCTTGTCGGCGAGAACCTTGTTGAGCTTGGCTTCGGCCTTCTTCTGGTCCTTCATGTCGGCGTCGCCGAAAACGCGTGCGCCATTAGCGTCGAGGAGCGGGAAGTTGTTGTTGTAGATGCCGAATGCAGCGAAGTTGCCAATCACGAGAGCGGCCTTTGCGCTGAGAACGGCTTCCTTGAAGAAGAAGTTGTTGAAGCGGAGGTCGGACGGCTTTTCGGTGCGAACTTGGACGCCCGGCATCACATTCATCACGGGAGTCGTGCCTGCAGGCGTTGCTGTAAACGTAGAACCGATGCCACCCACGGCGATACCCGTGGTGGAAGGTGTTGTAGAAAGCGGGGTGTACCACGGCTGAATGAATTCCACAGCGAGACCCGGGGTCATCAGCTTTTGGACGGTTCCGGCTTGTTTTGCGCCGGCGAGATAATCTTTAATGCTCATAATGAGGTCCGATATTTAAAGGTTTATACGCGGGGAAAGATAGCATTTTAGAGCTTAGAACTTAGAACTTAGAGCTTAGAAATTGGTTGTTAGTAGGCGGTAGGCAGTAGGAAGTGGTTAGTAAACAGGAGAATGTGTGTTGTTGCGTCTCCGTCATCTTCGAACGAAGGGAGGGAATCCAGTGAAGTTTTGTTTTACGATGTCTTTTTTCAAACTATTTACATCAATTACGTTTGATTGAATTATTTTTAAGGCATGACTAAGTTGATTGCACATATGCTTCCCGGCGTTTTCCTCATCGTAGTGTTTTCCCTGTTGAAAGCTTACGTTATCCCAGCCCACGTGACCTTTGAATCGTGGTTTGTCTACGTCAACTTTTTTGTCTGGATCGTTTGCATAACTGTGCCGTGCCTTATTTATTACCTCCGCACCCCGCCTGGAATTGATCATAAGTAGTGATTAGTAAGCAGTGGTTAGTAAACAGGATCTCGATAAGAATATTCTATAGCATCCCCTAACCACTAATCACCAACCACTAAACACTGATTTAAACTATATTTGGCCCATGTTTAAAATTGGCGTCATGGCTTCCGGTGGAGGAAGCAATTTTAAAGCGATTATCGACCATATTGGCGAAGGTGACCTCGAAGCCCAGTGCAAGTTCTTGATTACGAACAATGCTGGTTGCGGTGCAGTTCATCATGCCGAAGAATTTGGAATCCCGGTTTATCATATCTCGGGTAAGACTCATCCGGATCAGGCTGCGTACGAAGCTGCCATGCTTGAAGTTCTCGACAAGTACGATGTAGATTTGTTGATCTTGGCGGGTTACATGAAGGCGCTTCCGCTTTGCATGCTTGAACGCATGCCGGACCGCATTTTGAATATCCATCCGTCGCTTTTGCCGAAGTTTGGTGGTAAAGGTTTCTTTGGACATCACGTTCATGAAGCAGTGCTCGCTGCACACGAAACGGAATCTGGCCCGACGGTGCATCTTGTGAGTGAAGAAATCGACCGCGGTCGCATCTTGGCGCAGACCGAGGTTCCTGTGTTGCCGGACGATACGCCTGACACGCTTGCCGCCCGCGTCCTCGTGCAAGAACACGCTCTGTATTGGAAGACGATTCGCGACTACGCGGAGAAGGTGATCGGTAGTAAACAGTAAGCAGTGGTTAGTAAACAGGGCGGCTTCGCCGCAATTATAAATCCTAACCACTAACCACTAATCACTAACCACTGCGTAGCCATGAAATTTAAACTGCCTGCATTTCTTGAAAACATCGAATCTCCGGTAGAAGGGGAGGTGGCGTTGCGCAAATACGCTGCAGATCCTCTTGCGTTTGGCGGAGACTTGGATCTGTTTTCTGCAGGTGGCGCGCGTTTGGGAATCGCTGCGGAAAATTCTGCAATTGTCGTTGGAATCGACGAAGTCGGGCGTGGACCGCTCGCGGGGCCTGTTGTCGCCTGTGCTGCTGTGCTCAAGTCGCCCGATGCGCTCTTGACGCTGAACGATTCCAAAAAGCTTTCCCGACCTAAACGCGAAGCTATGTTTGATGCTGTCAAGGACGCTTGTGCATGTTATGCGATTGCTAGCGCAAGTGTCGAAGAAATTGACGAAATAAACATTCTCGAAGCGGACTTCTTGGCGATGCGTCGTGCTTTGCAAGCGCTTGGATTCCCGGGCTTGAACGAGACCGCTCCCGAAATACCCATTGAAGTCAAAGGCTCTTTTGCATCCCTAACCACTAACCACCAGCCACTAACCACTTTAATCGCAGTCGATGGCAATCTCAAAATCGACAAGATGCCGCAAGACATCCAGATGCCGATCGTCAAAGGCGATGGTCGAATCGCAAGCATTTCTGCCGCGTCGATTCTTGCAAAAGTCTTCCGTGATCGCTATATGGATAAATTAGAAGAGCTTTATCCGGGATACGGTTTCGACAAACACGCCGGATACGGCACCAAAGCTCATCTCGATGCTATCCGCCGCCAAGGCTTTACCCCAGCGCATCGCAAAAGTTTCCACCCGAAGGGATTGTAAACAGCTTGTTAATTGTATTATAGCAAATCACATCTTGTCACCCCGGACTCCGTTCCGGGGGCGCCATCTTGAAAATGCTTTGCTTTATTAATCATTTCTTTTGTGATTCCGATTAGACTTGACAAATCATTCCAATCAGAATTGTCCCTAGTTACAAGATTGGCTTTTCATAAACGTTTGTAATGCTTTATTTGTTTTTCTCTTTTAATTGCTTCAAAAATGTTGGAATATGTTTCAAAATACACAAGCTTTGTAATGTTGTATTTGCTTGTGAATCCGTCATTTTTATGAATTTTATGTTCTAGTACACGACGAATTAAGTCGTTTGTGACACCGACATAAAATGTGGAATTGTCTGTAGATGTGAGCAAATAGACGTAGTAGTTGTGTTGTTTCATGAAAGGAACATACAAAAAAGGCGATTCCGGCACAGAGGCCGGAATGACATTGTGGGGGTGAAGTCTTTGTGTTCATTGCTTCATCCTAAAATTGTGCATTGTTCCAAATGACAAACAGAAAAGGCCAGTCTTGCGACTGACCTTTTCTTCTGCGGGTGCCAGGACTC
>CAMJNF010000099.1 GCA_946407235.1 uncultured Fibrobacter sp.
AAGTCGTCCAATTTCGTCTTGACTGCTTTTGACCTTGAATTCCTCAATATTGAGGTTTCCTTCGGTGATTTGCGAAATGTGGTCAATCAAGTTGTTGAGCGGCTTACAGACAATCAGAATTTGCCACAAGGAAACAAGCAAGATGGCGATGATGGAACTGTACAGGATAATTCGGCTGATGTGACGAACCGATGATACCATCGCGTCGATTTCCGTTTTAGGCTGGAGTGCGATAAGACCGAGGTCGTAAGTGGGGTTGAACGTTTTGTTGATGAGGTAGGACCTGCCGTTTTCAAGCGTAAGGAATCTGATGTTGTTGTCGTTGTCTTGCTTGATGTTCATGGAGCCAAGTCCAATTTCCGAAATTTTATGGACGCCGTCGAGCCATGTCCTCATGTCGGGGTGGTAGAGAATTTCACCTTGGCTGTTGCAGGCAATCAAAATGCCGTTCTGCCCAACTTTGTATTCCGAGAAGTATTTCCATAGACGACGGATCGAAAAGTTCGAAACCAGTCGACCATCACCGATAGCTCGGTCCGTAACGACAACGCCAAATGCACGCTTGGGAGTGCCGTCGGAATCGCGGTACCATGGCGAAATGGTCGGTCTGTGCGGAGAAATCCTGTTGAATTCGATGGGGTAGCTTATCTTTGTCGAACCGAGCATGGAATTGTTACAGATGAGGTTGTAGTTTCTGTCGAATAGAGAAATGGATTCTCCAGAAATGAACAACGACGAGATGTTGTAGCTCTTGAGGTAACCCGCCGCAATGAGTTTGTCCATGCTTTGAATTTCGGACGTCTTGGCGAGCAACGAAAGACGGCTTGCGAACTGCTCCATTTCGTTGTTTGCCGTATTGGCAAGCTGTTGAAGCTGGGTCTCGTTTGTATCGTAACTCAGCTTCAGCGTCGTTCTCATCTGTCTTTGCGTAAAAATCGAAGTTCCTATCGTCACGATGATAAGCATGGAAACAATCAGGAGTAACAAACTCTTGATGATGATGCTATTCGTGATGCTAGAAATTTTGATGCTCATGACGGTCTTTCGTGTATGTTATTTGAAATATAATTAACAGATTAACTTTGGTTAGCGTTTCTTTTTGCGGGTGAAGGCAAAAAGGAATCCTAAAAGTACAGCAATTGCAAAAATCCAAGGAGTTCCGCTAAAGCCAGAATCGATGGATTCGTTCGGATTTGGGTGTTCGGTGATATGGCGGATATTTGTGGTGCTGTCTTTGATACCGAGCGCCTTGTGCCATGTTGAACGGAATTCTGCGAATGTCAAGTCGCCCGAAGCCCTGTAATTTAGGCGCTTGTTGATTTCGTTCGAGTAATTCGAGAGAATTTCATAGATCTTTTCTTCGGAGTAAAGTGCCGGAATTTCAAGATGGTCCCAAATCGCACTGAACATCGAGACGAGAATTTGTTCGATATCACCCCATTCTGGGATAGCTGTATAGGTCTTTCCGGATTCGAGCATGGTCACAAGCGTCTTATAGTCGTTGTCCTTGGACCACTTTTTGAGCACTTTCTTTGAGGCGGGAAGCATGCCTATTTGCTGTGTGTAGGCGCTCAGATTGTCGTCATTCGTGAGGAACAGCAAAAGATCCAATGCCTCAGGTCTGTTGTTGCTTACCGGGATGGCGAGGTTACTGCCTCCGATAAAGCTGATTGAACCTTCCGTGCCAGTCGGAATGGGAAGTGCCGTGACGCCGTCGCGACCAATTCCTGTATTGATCAGCCCGCCTTTGGCGCCTTCGATGCGTGTTTGCATGATCACTTCGGATGTGTTTACGATAAAGGCGAGTTCACCGGCGTTGAAGTGCTGCACGATCTGGGCCGTGTTCATTTGCAGGGCGTCCGTGCTTACGAGCGTGTCGAGCACAAAACTCAAGTACTTGGCGATGCCGTAAATGGTTTTCGGTGTAAGGATGGCCGCTTTCCATTTGCCGTTCTGGTCTTTTTCGATGAAGTTTCCGCCATTGCTCCAGACCCATGGGGCGAAGTTGTGCGGTATGTTCCAGTCGCTCTTGCCCGGGAATGCGAATGCGCGGACCTTGGTGCCATCGTCAAGCGTTTCGTGGCTGTTGTTCACCTTGCGGATGGCGTTCACGAATCCTTCGAACGTTGCGACATCTTCGGGCTGGATGTTGTTTTTTTTGAGAATGCGCTTGTTTGCAAGTATCGGACGGATGTCGATAAACCATGGAACTGAGTAAATGTTTGTGTCCGAATCAATGCGGGTTGTGTTCCAACTGACCGGAACGAATCTGTTGGAATCGATTGATGCAAGCCACGGGTTCAAAACCTTGATTTCGCCACGGGAAGCAAAGTACGGAATCCAGGTCGTTCCGAGCTGGAGAACATCCGGAGCATCCTTCCCGGAGGATAACGTTGTTGAAATGCGGTTCCAGGCTTCACCCCAGTCCAAGACGGTAACTGCTGTCTTGATGCCCGTTTTTTTGGTGAAAAGGTTAAGCCTCTGTTCGAGTTTTTCTTGCGGAGATGCCCCGTTGGGCATGATCCATACATTCAAAGTCTGTTGCTTGGGTTGCGCCTTAGCTGCGGGCGCTTTAGCCGCGAAAATAGATGAAACTGCGATCGCAGTGACAATGCTTACGAATTTTGTTAATCTGCTCACTGTTCGCCTCCTTATTTCCAAAACGCGTAATGTATCATCTTTGTATGATATTTGTAGATTTATTAAAAAAATAAAAGAAAATCAAGTAAAATGTTTAACGAGTTTCTCTGGAGGGGCGAAAATGCTGGCTGTTTGTGGGGTTGTTCGACGAAATGGGCGAATTTTGATATGCAAGAGGGGGCTTGGCATGGCTTTTCCGGGTTTTTGGGAACTCCCGACCGAAATTTTGGAGGAGGGTGAAACCGCCGAAGATGCTTTGGAAAGGGGCTTTTTCGAGCGTTTAACGGCAAATTTACGGAATTTGCGTCCTTTGGGGTCTATTGATTTTGGATATGGCGAAGGAGGAAGGATTCTTGGATATGCTGTGGAACTTTGCAAAAAATATGTCCATATATATGGGTACGATGAATTTCGCTGGGTGAAACTTCAAAATTTGAGATGTTTTAGGGTGCTTTCGCCCCATGTGAACTTGCTCACGGGGGTAAACGCGAAATGTAAATTAATGAAGTGTTTTTGAGTTGCTCTAGCTTTTTTTTTATTTGTTTCTTATATTTTCGTCAAAACAAAAACACTAAAATATAAGGAGTTTATAACTATGAAAAAAGCAATCATCGCCCTTCTTTGCGCTGGTGTTCTCGTTCTTTCTGGCTGCCATGGTAGCTATGGCCTTACTAAGAAGCTCCTCCGCTGGAACGGTACTTTGGGCAACAAGTGGCTCAATTCTTGCGTCCACTTCTTGATGTGGGTTGTCCCGGTTTATGAAATCAGTATCGGCCTTGTGGACTTCCTTGTCCTCAACACTGTTGAATTCTGGACTGGTTCCAATCCGCTCGCAGCCGATGACTCTTACTACCAGAAGGACGAAAAGGGCAACTCTGTTGCTGCAGTAAAGAACGAAGATGGTTCTCTTTCTGTGCAGTACACGACTTCTAAGGGTGAAACAACGAACCTCACTCTCCAGCGCGATGAAAATGTCGTTCGTGCTCTCGATGCTGAAGGCAACCTCGTTGCCCAGTACGAAATCGAAAAATAATCGACAATCAAATTTCGTCATTAGACGCTCTCTGGAAATCCCGGAGGGCGTTTTTTATTAGGAATTCGGAGTTATGAATTCGGAATTGAAATAATCGCGGCGAAGCTGCCAAACTAAATACTTCCTACAGTCTACTTCCCACTAACTAGTAACTCGAAGCCATTGACAGAATTACAACATTCTTTCGTCTCTCGTCTCTCGTCTTTCGTCTAAAAATTTATATATACTTACTACCATGTTAAGTCGGGTTGTCCATAATCGTTTGTGCAGCGTTATTGGGGCTTTGTTCGCAATTCTTGTTGCGGCAGTTCTTTGCGCGTGCAATGGAAACGATATGAACCGTGGTGACGATGCGCTCCGTATTGGCGATTTCGACCGCGCTGTTAAGAATTTTTCGAATGTTTTGGACGCAGATCCTGCAAATAGGGATGCCCGTTACGGCCTTGCGATAGCGTACTATGCTATCGCCGAGGACAAGGAGCGATTGAAAGTCAGTTCGCTTGAATCTTGGGAACGCACTGTTCGTGAATTTAAGATTTTGTCTGTAGTCGATACGAGCGGAAAATCCAAACCCATGTATTCTACTTCGCTTTTCTATCTCGCCCGGGCGATGCTTGCCCAAAATGCGCAAGCCAAGGTGCTGCCGCTTTTGGATAAATCGATCCAGCTCGATCCCGAGAATTATTTTAGCTATAATCTCAAGGCGCTTATCTTGGCGGGTCAAGGCGATACAGACGAAGCAAAGAAAATCTATGCGTACATCGTGACGCGAGAACCGAAATTTGCATCGGCCTATGTGAACCTCGGAAACCTTTATTGGAATGCGCACGACTACGAATCGGCGTGGGATATCTGGTCGATGGGGCATGAGGCTTTGCCGCAAGATGCCGTGCTTGCCAAGTGGACGCGTATTGCCGAAGATTCACTCAAGGCGATGGTTTATTCGGGTAAATTGTAGCGGGTAAACGATGAAGAAATCCGACAAATCGCTCTTGGACTCCGTGACGGGGGGCGTTTTGCTGCGTCAGGGTGGCGAAGCTTCCATCTATCTCTTGGATATTGGCGGGAAACATGTTGCTCTCAAGTGGTTCAAGGATGGTTCTTCATTTGACGAAAACATTGTAGAAAAGGCCTCCAAAGTTCGCGTGCCTGGCTTGTACCGCATTGAAGAATGGGGCAAGCGCAACGGAACACTGTATCTCATTTACGATTATATCGATGGTGTTGTATCTGATAAACTAGGGCGTATCCCGGTGACTGTTGCGCTTATGGCGCTTAGGCAAGTGGCTTCGACGCTCGCTGCGTTGCGCAAACAGGGCGTGTCACATGGCGACTTGAACCCTGCAAACGTGATTTTTTCGGCTGCGGATTGCGATGCGGCAGGGCGCGAAAAATCTGCAGGAATCGAACTTCGCGCGGTCTTGATTGATTGTGGAATTGTTGGGCCTGGTGCGCTTGCGTATGCGGCGCCGGAACGTTTTCAAGGTAAACGTGCAGACGAAAAAAGCGATTTGTTCAGTTTGGGACTTTTGCTATACCGTTGGATTGCAGGTGAAGATTTGATCACCGCCGATGGCTACGAATCGTATGCCGAACAGATGGCGAATGTGCAGGACTTGAACATCTCGGAAAAGCTTTATGCAACAGGCGCTTTTGAAACGCCTGAATGTGCTCAACAGCTCTCGGCGCTGGAACCGCTTTGGTCGGGGCTTCTCTGTTCTGACCCGTCGGAACGCGTTGAGGACCTCGACGAACTTGATGAACTGCTGGAAATCGCGCTTGGTAAAGTTGCACAAGGTGAAATTGCGCTGGCCAATGCCGTTTCCCAATATGCCAAATCTATTAATCGCTCGGATGACAATCGGAATGCGGTACGAAAAGTTCCAAACGACATGGGGAGAGGACTTCCGTTTGTTGTTTGTAAGAAAAATAATTGGCTAAAATGGGCCATTTTGGGCGTTTTGGTACTTATATTAGCTTTGATAGTTTTGTTGCTTTCGAGTGGAACAATGCGTTTCGGTATCGATGCAACAGGGGACCAGCTATTAAAGCGGTCGAGGAACATGGAGCCTTCTACAGAAAGCGAAAGTACACCTGTTTTAAAGGTGGATAGTTTGCTTATGGATCTTCCTGTGCCTGTGTCCGAATAGTAGCGCAACCTACAGGTTTTTGTTATGAAATCGGAATCCATGCTTGCCACTGAAAAAATGCTTGATGTGGTCAAGACACTTTTGGACGAAGAACGTCCAGAAGCTCTTTTCCCGAAGATTCTGGATGTGGCTAAGGATGTTTTGCACGCGGATGCCGCAGTCTTGGACATCGGTGGCGAAGAGCCGCTTCATTTTTCGAATCCTGAAAAAGTTTCGATTTCTATTTCGGCAATCAAGCTTGCGAAAAACGAGAAGCGTGCCGTTGTCTGGAACCAGCTCGATGACGAATCGGCGGACCTTTCCAAGTCGATTGTGCAGAACCAGCTCACGAGTATCATGGTTTCGCCGTTCCGCACGCCCGATTCCGAGGCGGGTTATCTTTATCTGCAACGTGCAGCCCGTAAGGAACCGTTTACCGAAGAAGACAGTGCCCTGTTTGATTCGTTTGTCGCAGTCTGCGAAAAATTTGCTTTTGCCGCTTACGACCGCTTGCGCGACAAGGAATCGCTTGATACGCTCAAGAATGTTGTCCGCAAAGACGGAATTATTTATTCGTCCAAGGCGATGGTCGATGTGATTGCGATGGCCGATAAGCTTTCGCCGCTCCCGCTCCCAGTGATTATCCGTGGCGAAACTGGAACTGGCAAGGAAGTGATGGCGCGTTATATCCACAAGCATAGCCCACGTGCCGAAAAGCCTTTCATTGCGGTGAACTGCGGTGCTATCCCGGAACACTTGATGGAATCGCTCATGTTCGGGCATGCGAAGGGCTCGTTTACGGGTGCGATTGAAAACAAGAAAGGCTTTTTCGAAGAAGCCGATGGCGGTACGATTTTCCTCGATGAAATTGGTGAGCTCCCGCTCAATATGCAGGTGAAACTGTTGCGCGTTCTGCAAGAAAAGCATATTACGCGTGTGGGCGATAATCGCGAAATCCCGGTGAATGTGCGCGTCATCAGTGCAACGCATGTGGATTTGGAAGAAGCTGTTCGCGAAAAACGTTTCCGAGAAGATTTGTATTTCCGCATTCAGGTGTTGCCGCTTGAACTGCCGCCGCTTCGCGATCGCGGTCAGGATGTGGTGCTTTTGGCCGAAAGCTTTATACAGCGTTATGGTGCGGAATATGGCCGTGGAAAATTCCACTTGAGCCGGAATGCCGAAAAGGCTTTGCTCGGTTACCATTGGCCCGGGAATGTGCGTGAACTTGAAAATCGTGTGCAAAAAGGCTTGGTGCAAGCGGTTCATGGCGTGATCCAGCCCAAGGACTTGGGCCTTGAGGACATGCAGGTTCAGGCAAAGGAATCTCCGCGTACGCTTCGAGAAGCCCGTGAAACGGTCGAACGCGAAGTCATATCGCGTGCGCTTAAGGATACGAATGCAAACCTGACGCTCGCAGCGACGATTCTAGGAATCGACCGTAAAGTGCTGCGTGAAATCATGGAACGCTTGAACTTGAAAAAAGAAGACTTTAAGGTATAGGGATGCTTGGTAAAATGTTTAATTTAAGGAGTGTGGTCATGAAAAAAATCGTAGTGGCGTCTGCAATGATGGCCGCAACCGCTATGGCCGGCAATTTTGAATCCCGCCCGGAAGCAAGCGTGCCGACACCTGTTGAAACTCATGAGAGCTTTGACAAAGTTCCGAAAATGTCGGAAAAAGAGAATGTGGACTGGCAGAAAATGCGCGAAGAGCGACGCCTTGCCCGTGAGCAGATTCTCAAGGACTTGAAGAAAAATTCCGCAGTCGAAAATAAGGAACAGCCTGATTTTGCTGTAACGCCGCCTGTTCCGGGGTTGCCGCACGAAAAGACAATCGAAAAGCCTGCGGAAAAACCAAAGGACGAATTGCTTCATGAAAAGAATAAGGATGAAAAGGAACTGTTGAAAGAACCTTGGAAGCATCCTTTGATGGGTCCAGGACGCATGGAACCGAAGCGCCCGTTTGTGCCTAGCCCGGCAGAAAAGAAACCATGGGGTGTAATGCCGAATCCGCATGAAAGGGAGAAGGGACCTTTCCCGAAAAAATAAATGAAGCCGTTATTTTGTTTAGTTCTATTTGTTTTTGCTACAGCGCTTTTTGCCGAGACGCAGGAAGAAGCGTATTATCGTGCGATGAAATATGAAGAATCGGGCGATATTGAAGCTGCGCTCCAAGCATTTGAAGAGGCGGCTGCATTGCCAGGTGAATATACCGAAGAACTTCAGGGCATTATCCGCGATTACAAGGCTGCTTTAGGCAAGTCGAAAGATGAATCGGCGGATTCGATTGGTTTTGAAAATTCGTGGGAATTCCATGTTGCTGGGGAGCTTAGTTTTTATGGCTTGCGTTATAAAGCAACGGGCATGGATGAAAGCGAAATCGGAGGCGACCTTTTCTTGAATGTGAATCCGTATGTGGATTACTTGACGGAATCGTGGTCGCATACGTTTGCTGCATCGGTTCAAGGCGATTACTTCTTGAACAACGATAAAATGACAATGCTTGATACAAACGATTGGAACCTTGTACTTGGACTCGAATATACGTTGTTTGGTCGTGGGTTGCTGTTTGATGTAGGCTATGATTTCAATATTGAGGGCGAAACACTGTCATCGGATTTCTTTGGCTTTGTCGAAAAGGATTTGTTCCGTTTTGAAAAACAGCGCGTGGGCCTTGTGGGTTGGGCGTATTACCAAACATCGGGGCCGATGTCGTTTGCTCTGTATGGAGCTTGGCATAGAAACGTGAACGAAGGCTTGAATGGAACTGTTTATTTGGGGGCTAAGGTCGATGGGGATTCTATTTATTTTTGGAAAGATTTGGTGTATATCGACTCTATTAGCGGAGATACCGCAACAGAGAGGATTATCCAGGATGGTACAGGAAAATGGTTTGGACCGTTATTCCGTTCCCGACTTTCATACAAGTTTAAAAATCGTATAACGCTTGAAGCGAAAATGAACTTGTTTTACGGTTTCCCGTTAGACCCGCCTGATGCCGAATACGGGAAAATCAGAAAAATTACGGGCTTGTGGGGGCTTACGTTCTCGTGGAAATATTGGAAGATGAACTATTATTTGGGGTTGGAACACAGCTATAAACATTATGATTTGCCGGAACTTTATAGGAAATTTTATGATGAAGTCTCTAGAGTCACGAAGCTTAAACTCGGTGTGAAATGGGATATTTAGGGAATTAGGAATGAGGAGTTAGGAATTAGGAGTTAGGAATTAGGAGTTAGGAATTAGGAAGTAGGCGGTTGTCATCCTGGAGCGTTGCGACGGGATCCATAATTTCTCGAATGGCTCTTGTCGAAGGATCCGGTAATTTTTGTGAATAATTGGTGTAATGGGAAAACAAAAGAGGCAAGCTGTTGCTTGCCTCTTTTACGTGGAGATAGTGGGAGTCGAACCCATGACCTACAGATTGCGAACCTGTCGCTCTACCAACTGAGCTATATCCCCATTGAATGGTGTGGCGAATATAGCTAAAGCATGGTATTTTGGCAAGTGCGACCAAATTTTTTGCTCCAAATTTGTCGCATGTATCGTAGCCCGAAATGATACCGGCAACGAGGTTCGTGATCGCGTGACAAAGGACCTCGAGAAAAACGAAAAGCACTTCTCAAAGAGAAGTGCTTTATCGCGGGATAGACGAGGCTTGAACTCGCAACCTCCGGCGTGACAGGCCGGTGCTCTAACCAAAATTGAGCTACCACCCCAGGTGGTCTGATTGATTTTTCAATCAGTGTGCCATATTTAAAAACTTGTTTGGATTCAGTCAAGTTCTTTTTGCAAAAAAAGTGAAATTTGTTTTGATAAGAAAAATTTTTCTATTCAAATGTTCACTAATTTTTAGACAATTAGGCGGTCTTTTCCTATATTTGGTGCATGACGAAATCTATTGAAATCCGCGATGCTCATGAACACAACCTCCGCCATGTCGATTTGACGATTCCCCGCGACTCGATTGTCGTGGTGACGGGCGTTTCGGGCTCGGGCAAGTCGAGTTTGGCGTTTGATACGGTGTTCCAGGAAGGACAGCGTCGCTTTGTGGAGTCGCTTTCGGCGTATGCACGCCAGTTCATCGGGCGCATGAAGCACCCGGACGTGGAAAGCGTTCGCGGAATTTCGCCGACGATTTCGATTGACCAGAAGACGGTGAACCGGAACCCGCGCAGTACGGTGGGGACGGTGGTCGAGATTTTGGACCATTACCGTTTGATGTTTGCGCGCCTCGGCGTTCCGCATTGCCCCAAGTGCGGCAAGGTGATCCAGGCGCAGTCGGTCGACCAGATTGTCGATAACTTGTACGCAAGTGACGAGAATAAAAAGATTTTGGTGATGGCGCCGATTGTGCAGGAGCGCAAGGGCGAATATCGCAAGGAACTCGCGGAACTCAAGGAAAACGGATTTGTTCGCGTGCGCGTGGACGGAACGATATACAGGCTCGAAGAAGTGCCGCTGTTGGTGCGTTACGAAAAGCACACGATTGAAGTGGTGATTGACCGCTTGACGCTCGAACGCAAGAACATGAGCCGTTTGCGCGA
>CAMJNF010000100.1 GCA_946407235.1 uncultured Fibrobacter sp.
CACGGATACGTTCGAAAATAATCACGTTCGCGTCGAGAGACATACCGACGACGAGAATGAAACCTGCAATACCCGGGAGAGTAAGCGTGGCGTTAAACACGGACATCACAGCGGCAGTCACGAGAGCGTTGACCATCACGCCGATACTTGCAATGAAACCACCGAGGCGGTAGTAGGCAACCATGAACACCAAGCAGAGCAAGAGGCCGATAGCACCGGAACCGAAGCCCTGGACAATGTTTTCTTCACCGAGGGTTGCACCGACGCTGCGGCTTTCGATGATCTGCATCGGAGCCTTGAGAGCGCCAGCCTTGAGCACAACAGCGAGGCGGTTAGCTTCAGCCATGTCATCGAGACCCGTAATCTGAGCTTCGCCGTTCGGGATACGGTCACGGATGACCGGAGCGCTGATAACCTGGTTATCGAGAACGATAGCCATCTGCTTACCGACGTTAGCAGCAGTAACAGCAGAGAACTTCTTAGGACCGATGCCGCCGAACTTGAGGTTCACAGCAACTTCACCGGCGCTCATACCATCGCTGACGCGGTACGGACGAGCATCCGTGATATCGTCACCGCCCATTTCTGCACGGCGCTTGAGGAGGTAAAGACGCTTGGCCTTGATGTTTGCATCGCGACGGAGCTTTTCGAGACCGCTACCGAAAGCGAAAGCAACATCGCGCGGAATGAGCTTCTGCACACCTTCCGTAGCGAGGAGCTTCTTAACCTTTTCGACGCTTTCTTCAGCAATGAAACCGCCATTGCCGAAAGAAAGGAAGAAGGAAGAAAGGGACTGTCCGACCACGTCTGCCGGAGCGGCTTCTGCAGCAGCGGTGTCCTTCTTTTCTTCAGCCTTGGCAACGCCACCAGCGAGAAGTTCATCATCCGACAAGGTTTCCTTCTTCACGGAGTCCGTCTTAGCAGAGTCTGTTGCAGCGGAATCAGCAATGATGTCTGTCGTCTGACGAGTGAGGTAGCCATCGATGAGGCTAACAACCTGCGTAAACTTTTCAGATTCAGCAAGAATCTTGAATTCGAGCTTAGCCGTAGAACCTACGAGAGCCTTAGCCGTGGAGTCATCCACACCAGCCAGTTCAACGACAATGCGGTCGTCGCCAGTCGGGGAAATCTGCGGTTCAGAAAGACCGTACTGGTCAACACGGTTACGAATAATTTCAAGAGACTGGGCCTGGATGTCCTTAATATCATCGCCATCCTTCAGGCTAGACTGGTCAATCTGGAGCGTGATGCTAGTACCACCAGCAAGGTCCAAACCGAAGTTGATGGACTTCGAGCCCAGTTTCGGATTTTCCTTGAGGAAAGTCTGCTTTGCCTCACCCTTCTTGGAGTGAACCTGAATAGAAGGCCATACAGTGTAGGCCGAAAGAATAATGACCGCAAGAATAATGAATTCTCGGAAGCCGAATTTATTTTTTTTCATTTGTAATCCCTTAAAAGGCATTATACATACTAGTTGCGGGGTCAAATTTAGAAAAAAAGAACTTAGAACTTAGAACTTAGAACTTAGAAACAAGCTCTTTTAGAGGTCTTTGAACAAAAAGCATAGGTATGAGCACGGGGCTTGCGCCCCTTTGACGCCTTCGGCGTCTGCGGCTGCACTCAGTCATATCGTCAAGCAAGCTTGACGCTGCGACGCTCGTTTTGCACGCTACTGAAGTATGAGGTTATTGTAATTAGAATTACACAAAGCGAGTTCGTGGGCGACCCCAGAGGCACAACGTACCGACCTCACCACCCTTGTTCACTTAATTTCGAACAACGGATCGGGCTTAGCCGCCGAAATTGAAAGCGTCATCTTCTTTTTGTCGAGAGTTCGGACAACATCCAAGCGACCATTACGATAAGCAATTTCAAGAGAGCCATCGCGAAGTACACGTTCCTTATTGCGGAGTGCAATCAAGCCCTTCAAATAATCATAGATAGGTGCCTTTTGCATTTCCGTGAACTTATCCCACGGAAACGACCTGCGGTTGTCAGGATCCTTGCCGCCCAACATGCCAATTTCGTCGCCATAGTAAACGCACGGAGCGCCAGGCAAAAAGAACAGGAGCGTAAACGCAAGCTTCACGCGTTGCAAATTCGAGCATGGAAGCGATGCCAAGCGAGTCGTATCGTGACTCCCGAGCAAGTTCATCGGCACGCCGAAACGTCCCTTCGGGAAGGCATCACGGAGGCGAGTCGCAAGTTCAGCCATATCAATCGGCTTCTTGTCAAAGAGATACGCAAGCACCGCCTTACGCAAGGGGTAATTCATCACGCCGTCAAACTGGTCGCCCTGCAACCAGCGCGAAGGCTCGTCCCAAATTTCGCCGACAATATACGCATCCGGATTAATCGCCTTGATGCGGCGGCGGAATTCCTGCCAGAAGCTATCGTCGTCAATCTCGTTCGGAACATCGAGGCGCCAGCCGTCAATGCCGCGATTCATCCAATACTCGCCCACCGAGAAAAGGTATTCGCGGACATCGGGATTGTCCGTATTGAACTTCGGGAGCGCAGGGTAACCCCACCAGCAATCGTAATTGGGCTTGCCCGAATACGCGTGGAGCGGCCAGCCATGCACATGGAACCAGTCCACGTACGGAGAGTTTTTGCCGAGCTCCATCAAGCTGTTGAACTGGAAAAATCCACGCGAGCAATGGTTGAACACGCCGTCCAGAATCACGCGAAGCCCAAGCTTGTGCGCCCCATTGACAAGCTTGTCAAAATCCTTGAGCGTCCCCAGCACCGGGTCAATTTCAAAATAATCGACCGTATGGTAGCGGTGGTTCGAATTGCTCTTGAAAATCGGGCAAAGGTAAATCGCATTCACGCCGAGCGACGCAATGTATTTAAGCTTTTCGCAAATGCCCGCGAGGTTTCCGCCGAACATGTTTTCACGGGTCGGGAGCGTATCCCAATCCACAAACTTCCCGACCGCCTTGTACTTTGCACTACGGCAAAAGCGGTCCGGAAAAATTTGATAGAAAACGGCGTCTTTGGTCCAGGTGGGATATGGCATGATTTAGTAGGAAGTGGCTAGTGCTTAGAGTTTAGAGCTTAGAACTTAGTTGGCAGAACTTAGTTATTAGTCAATAGTCATTGGTCATTAGAAGTTACTAGGTTAATTCGGAGTTAGGAAGTAGGAATTAGGAATTATTTTAATGTAATTCATCATTCCGAACTCCTAATTCTTAATTACCTAGCGGCTTCGCCGCGATTATTTCAATTCCAAACTCCGAATTCCGAAATCCTAATTGCCTATATTTTCCACAGCGGGCGGTTACGGCGTTCTTCGACAAGTTTGTGAATGTCCGACATCAAGCCAGTATTTGAAAGCAAGTCCTCGACGCTGCACGGCGTGCGATAAGTCCAGTTATTGCCACCAACCGTTCCCGGAATATTGACGCGTTCATCCTTCGGATCGCACTTCGAAAGCGAAGCGGAAAGCGCAAAATAATCCTGAATCGGCGGAATGCAGAACAAACTATTCGCAGTAAACACATGCGAAAGAATGTCATAGACCACAGGTGGAGAAAGCTTTTCTGGAGCGACTCCCGGCAACTGCGCATGAGACCAGTAGAACGATTTATCGAAATCGCTTTCTTCCCAAAGTCCACGCAAGGTCGAAGTATCATGGCAGCTCGTTGTGCAAACGGAAAGACGCGGGTATTCATCCATGCTGTAATACGGAGAATAAGCAACATTCCAGTTACGGGCCCAGCGTTCAATGCGAAGCGACATGATGTCGAGTTTCTTAAGGACAGTCGGCACGCACGGAGGCACGGCCCCCAAGTCTTCTGCACAAACTAACATATCTGTTTCGTTGGCGAGTACAGACAAAAGCTTCATGGCATTCTGTTCCCAGAGCGCATTCTGAGCCTGTTCATTTTGCCCAATCAAGTCATGGAGTTTATCTTGTTCGTTCTGCGGAAGCGTAAAGAGCACCGGCTGATTATACCAATACCAATACGGGTAGAACGTATTTTCGTCGCCAGTCGGAATAAAGACGCGGTTCCAGTAAACACGGAGCATGGCATCTTTGACTTCTTGCGGTTCGTCCAAAGCGACAATGGCCTTTTCGGACAAAAATTCCGGCTTGATGACAAAGCGGTCGAACTTTCCCGGCAAATTTTCAAAATACAGAGATATAAGCCTGTCCGTTTCGTTGCCGAGGAATTCACGCAGCTGATCCACACCAAAATTCGGGCGACGCAAATATTCAAGCGTTTCGCGGCAGAACCCTGCATTGCGGAGCACATCCCACGTGAGCGGAATCGAAGGCTGGAAGCGGCCCAAAATGCCCGTTGCCTCTTGTTCGGGAATCGCCCAAATGCGGAAGAACCCAAGCACATGGTCAATACGGTAAGCGTGATAGAACTTGCTAGCCTGAGCCAAGCGACGACGCCACCAGCCAAAGTCATCGGCTTCGAGAACATCCCAACGGTAAGTCGGGAAGCCCCAGTTTTGGCCACCATAGCTGAACATGTCAGGAGGAGCGCCCGCGCGGTCGGTCAGCGAGAAGTACTTGCGGTCGAACCAAACATCGGCACTGTCTTCGTTGATGAGGATAGGCACATCGCCTTTGAGGCGAAGCCCAAGCTTCGAAACTTCATTTACAGCAGCGGTGAACTGGCCTTCGGCCGTGTACTGCATCCAAGCCTGGAACAACACATCTCTGTAGTTTTTCATCCAAAGCTTGTCGACATCGGCAGCGGATGGATTCTGGAACTTTTTCCAATCCTTCCAGCTCGCTTCATTGTTCTGCGCTTTCAACGTGCAATAAACGCAGTACGACTTAACCCAAGAATTCTTGTCGATCCACGCAAGGAGCTTCTTTGACGCCTTGAGCACATCATAACGGGAATCAAAAATCTTACGAAGAATGGCGCGTTTCCAAGTCATGATGCGGTAGTAGTCTACACGTTCAATCCCTGCAAACTGTTCACGAGCCTTTTCGATTTCGTGTTCAAAAACGGTAGCGCCATCAACAGACTGGATATTGATAAATACGGGGTTCAAAGCAAACGCGCTTCGGGCGCTATATGGACTCGATTCAGAACCTGTATCGTTTACAGGCAAAAGCTGGATGATATTGAATCCGCAAAACTTGGACCATTGGGCAAACGGGATCAAATCCAGAAATTCGCCAATGCCAATACTGTGTTTGCTATGAAGACTGAAAAGAGGAACGGCAACGCCGGTTTGGAAAGAAGTTAAATCACCATATCGCATGGTTCAAATATAACTCCAAATTTTTAAAAGAATCTTTCAAAATACGCGCAAATAAAAAAAGGCTCGGAAACCCGAGACCATTTTCTGTTTTCTTAATCTTTCTTTAATAATTAAGCACGCTTACTATACTTCTTAAAGCTCTTGATCAAGAGGGCGGCGAGAATGCAATACATTTAGACTCCTTGTTTTGACGGCGCCAATATTAACAAATTTTTACTACCACGTCAAGGGATTTTAGTATATATTTCGGCAACTTTTTAGACAAATCGTCCATATCAGTATAGAGACCACCTCTAGACGCCAACTTTTCCCACATCCTTTTTGTATTTTGTAAAGGTATGTTTTCTCTGAAAAAAATTTTATTTCTTACAAGCTTTTTGTTCGAATTCACATTTGCTGAAGATATTGAAAAACTCTACGATTCTGATTACCATATATACAAAACAGAAATAGATTCTACAGAAATCTACGAACGCATGATTCTTCAAGAACAGAGTAATGCATCCGCAACAGTAGGTCAAATTCTACTCGGTTTTGGGATCCCCTTAACTATCGGAGGAGGCATTGCAATTTACAAGACAGCAACGTTTGATGACGATGAACAATTCAATACCGCAGCATTCGGCATTCCTCTAGCAATCATAGGCGTTCCAATGATACTTTACGGCATCTACGACATTGCAAAATCCACAAGTCACGCACAAAAGTACAAAGAACTAAAAAAGCGATATTTCTACTACAAATACAAAAAGCAAAAACAGACTGCTCAAATTTTTATAATACCACTAATCGGCATACATTCCCAAGCAGGCCTCGGCATGCTTCTAAAATTCTAAAAAACGTAAAAAAAAGCAAAGCCACGGTAGATTCCGTGGCATCGCGTTCTGTTTGGAGAGAGAATTTGTTTTTGATTAAGCGCGTTTAGTGTATTTTCTAAAGCTCTTGATCAAGAGGGCGGCGAGAATGCAGTACATTTAGACTCCTTGTTTTGACGGCGCCAATATTAACAAATTTTTACTAACGTTTCAAGGGGGAAAAGTATATATTTCGCGAAATTTTTCAAAACAAATGCAGAGGGGGCAAATGCACAGTTTCACCCATTATACAGCAATCGCCAAGGTGAAAATTTGATAAATTCCCTACATGAAACGTTTTTTGATTTTATGTCTCAGCTTAATAGCATTCGCAAACGCAACGCATAAGATAACGACAAAAGAGGACCATGCCCCGGCCTTAGAAGCAAGCATGACAACAAGCAAGCAAAGGGTTTATGTAGGCGAACAGTTCGGCATAAACTTCGAGTTGCACGCATACGAAAACTGCATGAGCGTCTTGGGTGCTGATAGTGTTGACTTCGGCAATAATTTCACCTCTTACCGCAACGATAATCTTAAAACGGAAAGCAGTAGCTTCGGAGTTCATGAAAGTCTGACAACGATTCCTTTTGCATGGTGGCTCATCCCGAACAAAAGCGGAACACTCGAAATCCCGCCCGTCAAGTTCAAATACACCTCCAAAAGCGAACCAAAGACAGTTAAAGAAGAAAAACAAGTGAACGGCAAAACATATACCAGCACTCACTCTTCACAGGAACTCGTCGAAAAAGAAACCTCAAACACCCCCATCTCCCTTACAGTCCTCCCGCTCCCGACTAGAAGCATGCCCACGGATTTTTCAGGAATGGTCGGCTCTTACAAATTCAAAGCCTCTTTCGACCGTACAAAAATTAAAATCGGCGAAACCCTTACACTAATCGTCAACATCAGCGGTGACGGCGCAATAGGAAACATCACAAATCCAAAACTCCCCGACCTAAGCGATTTCCGTTGGGAACTCCCCGAAATACACATTAACGAAAGAATCGAAGCCACAAAAGTTATCACCACTAAAGACATCAAAATGGCGCTCTACCCGAGAAAAGCGGGAACCTTCAAAATCCCCGCCATTACATATTCCTGGTTCAATCCAAGCAAGAAAAAATACGAAACAGCATCCGCAGGCCCGTGGACCATCGAAGTCGAATAGGATCCAACAACATGAAACGATTTTTCCTTTTATTTTTCAGTCTCGCCGCATTTGTAAACGCAGCGCCCTATACGAACATCGTCAATGACGTCATTCAAGCCGACGAAACATTCATTTACGAGCTCATCGTCCCGCACACGGATCTTCCCCAAAACAGAAGCGCGCTCCGACTGGAAACTCGCAACGACTTCAAGCTTCTTAAAATCGACAGTACCGACGAATCAAGAGCTTTAGACAAAAAAGACGCTTTTACCATGTTTTTCGGCGGACCCAAAGCACAAAAAACACGCATTTACTCATTCCATATCAAAGCCCCGAAAAAATTAGGAAAGCAGGTTCTCGGATCGCTCTACTGGAATGCCGACGGAAAAACAACGACTATCGAAAAAAACATTTCGGTTTACGTGCATCGCCCCTACAGTAAAGACGCTCTCGATATAAGTCTCGTCCCCAGCAAAACAACCGTTTACGAAGGAGAAGCGTTCAACATTACGCTCCATTTCCATTTATACGATCATTTCCACACCCCCTTGCAACAACCCACCATAGACACAAGCAGCAATTTTAACATCAGTCTCATTGAAAAACCAAAAACAGACTACAAGCCCATCGAGGGCACTAACAACGAACTCGAAGCATCCATGTTGTTCGCTTGGCTCAGTCCGACCAAGAGCGGAAAACTCGCAATTCCACCCATTAAGGTCAACTATACACAGAGCTCTAAAGCTGATGTCGTCAAGACAAAAACACTAAATAGCACATCTTATGAAATCAAAACTGATACCATTTCAAAGGTAGCCTCAGCCGCCCCGCAATCTATAACGGTTATTCCGCTCCCAGCTGACAACAAGCCCTCAAACTTTTCGGGAATGGTCGGAGAGTTCAGTTTCGATGCAAACTTTGACCATACACACCTGAAAATCGGTGACGCCCTCACGCTCAACATAAACATCAGCGGAGATGTTCCTCCCGAATTTATCGCCAACCCAAAGCTCCCTGACTTTATCGGCTTCCGCTGGGAAATTCCTGATATAACCATCGTCAAGAAACAGGAAAATTCTAAAACCATCACCTCAAAAAATATCAAGGGGATTCTTTATCCTAAAGAAAAGAAGGTCTTTGAAATCCCCGCCATTACATATTCCTGGTTCAATCCAAGCAAGAAAAAATACGAAACAGCATCCGCAGGCCCGTGGACCATCGAAGTCGAATAAAAATCCGACCATAGCCCCCATCTCGCCCACTAAAATTTGGTAAATTATGAGGCATGAAACGTATTTTGCTTTTATGTCTTGGTTTAACAGCATTTGTAGGCGCAAAGCCATCTCTTCAAGTCGATAGCGACCGCATCGAAGCGGGTCAGACATTCAATTTGCAATTCATTATCCCGTTGTCGGAATTGCCAGACAACAGAGGCCCACTCCGTCTCGAAACACGCAATAACTTCAAGTTCCTCAGGCTCGACAGTGCCGATCAGGTGATGCGCCCGGACATGGAAGACATTTTCAGTTCATTCTTCGGCGGAGGCGGAAGAGCTTACAAGGCCCGCGTCTATTCGTTCAAGGTTAAAGCCCCAAAAAAGACAGGTACGCAAGACCTCGGAAAGCTAATATGGATGATTGGCGGCGAAGCAAGCACCATCAGCAACGAAATTCCGATAACCGTGCAGCGTTCTTATAACGATGACGCTTTAGCAGTAAGCCTCACCCCAAGCAAGAAATCAATCTACGAAGGCGAACAGTTCAGCGTCACCCTCAGCCTCCACACTTTTGAGCATTTCCAAGGCGGCCTCCAAGCCACCGACATGAGCACCGGCAACGATTTCATCGTTCACCGCAACGACCTTTCGAATCTGGATTTCAAGCCCGTTGAAGGCGCCCGTCGCGAAATGAAGGCGACTGCAAAATTTGCATGGTTGAGCCCGACCAAGAGCGGCACGCTTGAAATTCCGCCTTTCAAGTTCAAGTACACCAAGCTTGGCGAACCGAAAGTTGTCGAAGAAAAGAAACAGATGGGCAGTATGTCGTTCTCTAGCCGCAGCGTCAAGCAGGAATCCATCGAAACGGAAACCGCAACCGCTCCGCTAGCCATTACTGTACTCCCGCTCCCGACCGAAGGCAAGCCCGAAGACTTTTCGGGAATGGTCGGCAACTACAGCTTTAGCGCGAACTTCGACCGCACAAGCCTCAAGGTCGGCGAAGCGTTAACACTCGCGATTAGCATCAAGGGCGATGGCACTCCGGGTACAATTACCGAACCGAAGCTCCCTGCCTTTAGCGATTTCCGCTCGGTGCCCCCCGAAAACGTCATCGACAAGAAGGTCAAGGGCAACAAGGTCATCACCTCGAAGGATATCAAGGTATTCCTCTACCCGAAGAAAAAGGGAACCTTCGAAATTCCGGCCATTACATATTCCTGGTTCAACCCTGCCAAAAAGAAATACGAAACGGCTTCGGCTGGCCCATGGACGATCGAAGTTGAAAAAGGCGATGCCCCAGCAGAACCTGTTTACCAGGCTCCAGTCTCCGCAGGCACGGGCTCCTCGACTCCAGCGGTCCAGAAGCAGGAAATCGAATTCCTCGGCAGCGATATCCGTTTTATCCACCCCATCACGGACAAGTCCGAGACTGCAGCCCCCCACAGGAGCGTATTGTTCTGGATTCTCTTTGCTGCGGCAATTCCGTTCTACCTGATTGTGAACTTCGCCATCACACGCAAGCGTAAGCGCAACAGCAACACAGCTCTCGTCCGCAAGGGCAAGGCAAACAAGCTGCTCAAAGAAAAGTTCGCGAACGCCCGCGCGGCCCTCAAGAGTGGCGACGGCAAGGCATTCTACGCCGCTCTCGAAAACGGCCTTATCGATTATCTCAGCAACCTCACGAACGTCGAATTCAAGGGCATGACCCGCCCGCAAATGAAGCAGGAACTGACTAAGCGCGGC
>CAMJNF010000101.1 GCA_946407235.1 uncultured Fibrobacter sp.
ATGAACACCCACACGTCATCGTCGCCGTTGAATTCAAAGTACTGCCCTTTGACATAAACAAATTCCGCCTGGATCTTCATGGTGAAGCCGTAGTTGTGGTAACCAGGAGCGTCTTTTCCTCCGCTGAGGGAGTCGTAGTGCGGGTTTTCAACAGTTTGAGCGCTATCGAGCCAACGGAAGTCGTCAAGCAGGAAAAGTCCGTGTTCCGGGCTTTCGTCGTCTTTTTGGCCAAGCCAGAAACCATCGTTCGTAAGTGTCAGTTCGAGGTCGCGGCAAGTGACGTTTGTATATTGCTTGCCATCTTTTTCGGCAACGACTTCAGGGAGGAACCAATTATTGAGGTGCGTTGCGTTTTTGCAATTGTCGGGGAAGTTCTTCGCCATCACGGGAACGCCGTTTGCGCCGAGCTGTTTTTCGACCATGCCCGTCATCGGTTCGCCTTTGCAGCCGTCTTGTCCAAAGTCTTCGCTTGTTCCCGTGCCAAACATCGGGACTCCGCGAATATCAAATCCTGTGCGTCCGGCGCCGCCTTCTCCATAGCTGAGGCCGTTCTTGGATCCGTCGGAATTCATGGAACCATCGTACCAGTCGAACATCATCACGGGGAGAATCTTCGGGAGGCATTCGCCAAGAACGCCCGGGTATTCGGTGTAAACTTCGGGAGTGCCATACTGGTAGGCGACAATCCAGATGGTATCGCTTAGTGCAATGATGGAATCAAGGGCTATAGGAACAAGTGCAGAATCGCTTTCGAAAGTGCCTTCAGCTCCGACAACCGTTGTACCGATTGTTTGCTTAAAGTAAACTTGTGTGCTGTCGGTTGGCTTTGTAACTTTACTTTCGAACCAACCGCAATACGGAGAACCCACCGGGCTCATGTAGTTTTCCATGCCATTTAAGAACATGATGGCGTTGGTGTTTGTCCACGGGGTAAGGAAGCGGATATGTTTCTTAGGCTTAACCGCGACCGCTGGTTTAGTGTCGGAAATCGTCAGAGTCTTGTCGTCGTTGATGACAATCCAGACTTCTTCCTTGTCGTAAATGTATTTTCCGTCTTGAATGGAGTTTTCCCTGTAATTGGGGAATAGTGTTCCGAGGAGAGGCTTGTTGTCGGGACTCAGGTCCGTGTGGCATGTATTGCCGTTGCAGCCCACACCGAATTGCAGGTGACGGACATCTTTTTTGCCATTGGCAAGGCGTTCGTCGGTGAATTCGATGGTGTATGTCTCGTCGTTGCCTTTTTCAAGCGATTTGTACACGAAATTGCTTTCGTTGTCGGCGTAGAACAAGACATTGCCGTCGTAAATGATATGTGCTATAGCAACCGTCTGTGCAAAAGCACAGGCGCTGGATATCGCCAAACACACCAAAACCTTGGATATTAGCCCACTGATCCTCATCCGTGACTCCTAAGATATTATTTCCCCCCTCCTTAGCCCACAGTGTTTCCCATACACTTACTCCCAAAAATAACAATAAAGAATCCGTATCAATAGAGCTTAAATAATTATTACAATGAAAAAGCGCAAATTTGTGAAAAATTTTGGCATTGTAAACTAAAATAAACGTGTTGGCTGTTTGTCATTGGAATCGAGAGTATGCCTGCGTCATGGCGAACCCGATTCGCCATCTGTTCACATGCTGTCATTCTGGAGCTGTCATGCCCGCCTCCGAGCGGGCACCTCCTGTCAATCGAACTAAAAAAATCCTACTTTTACACTTGTAAATTCAAAATGGAGATAAAAATGAATCGTGTTTACCTAGTTGCCACGGCTGCTTCCAAGATGGAAGCCAAAGTCCAGGAAATTGTTGACGCAGTTACCAAGGCTGGTCTCATTGCCTCTGTCTACAAGCCGCTCGATGTTGTGAGCGCTGCTGATAGCGTAGAAGAAATCAAGGCTGGCAAGTCTGCCGTGCTCATGGAAAAGATTTGCGCTAATTTCCTCGCTCAGGATTTTGATGCAGTCGATGCTGTTGTCGTGGAAGGTGCAACGGGTATGAACGATGTCATTGCCCACAAGTATAACGACGATCTCGCTTCTGCTCTCGATGCAAAGATTTTTGCCGATGGCGAAGATGCAGAACTTTTCTGCCCGAAACGCTTGCTCCGCTGCGAAAAGTGCCTCGCCGGTGACCTTGCCGAACCCGCTGCCGAACGCCGCGTTAGCCAGGCCATGTTCCGCGCAAGCCTCCTTTCCAAGGCTTCCAAGTGCGTGAAGCGCATTGTGCTCCCGGAAGGTTCCGAACCGCGTACCGTGCAGGCTGCATGCCTCGCTGTCGAACGCAACATCGCCGTGCCGGTGCTCATTGGCAAGAAGGCCGACATCGAAGCTACTGCAAAGTCTGTAGGTGTGAAGCTCCCTGCAAGCATTGAAATCATCGAGCCGAGCGCAGAACTTGCAGAAAAGTATGTGCCGACTCTCGTGGAACTCCGCAAGGCTAAGGGCATGACTCCGGAATCTGCTCGCGTTGCTCTTTCTGACAACGTCATGCTTGCTACGATGATGCTCAAGTTCGGTGAAGTCGATGGCCTCGTTTCTGGCGCTATCCACTCTACCGCAGATACGCTCCGTCCGGCTCTCCAAATTATCCGCACTGCTCCGGGCGTCAAGTCCGTAAGCTCCGTGTTCTTCATGTGCATGAAGGACAAGACTTACATCTACGGCGACTGCGCTATCAACCTGAACCCGCTCGCCGAAGAACTCGCCGATATCGCGCTCCAGTGCGATGACACCGCAAAGGCTTTCGGCCTTCCGAGCCGCGTTGCCATGCTTTCTTACAGCACCATCAATTCGGGCAAGGGTCCGGACGCAGACCTCGTCGTGGCCGCTACTGCTGCTGCAAAGGCCGCTCGCCCCGAAATGCTCATCGATGGCCCGCTCCAGTACGATGCCGCAACCGTCCCGAGCGTCGGTTCCCTCAAGGCCCCGAATAGCCCGGTCGCTGGCAAGGCTACCGTGTTCGTGTTCCCGGATCTCTCTGCCGGTAACATCGGTTACAAGGCTGTGCAGCGCTCTGCTCACGGCACGATCGCTATCGGCCCGATGCTCCAGGGCTTGGCCAAGCCGGTGAACGACCTCTCTCGCGGTGCCCTCGTCGAAGATATCGTCTACACGATCGCTTTGACCGCTGTGCAGGCTCAGAAATAAGACCGTTCGGCTCTATTGTAAGGCGGAGCCTCCGACTTCGCCTCACTCTCGCCACCATGCCTCGTTGATACGAGGCACTTGTGGCTCACAAAAGTAAGGATCTGCGAACTGCGCGAAACTCTCGCGTTTGTCATGCCCGCCACCGAGCGGGCATCTCCTTCTCGTAAAAGCCAAAATGTCGTTCCGGCTTTGCACCGGAATATCCATTAAAAAAGCGGACTTTTGAAGTCCGCTTTTTTGCATGCTTATTAAGCCCTATTATCTCATATTCACGCGTTTGTATTTAGTACCGACTTTTACAATGTACGAGCCTGCGGTCGGAACTTTCACACGAGTTATCTCATTGTTCAAAGTCCCTTCGGAAACCGCTTGCCCCATCATGTCCATTACGGCGTAACGCTCGGCTGCACTTGGTGTAACTGTCAAAATTGCAAATTCCAACGTTCCCGTTTTCAAAAGGTTGAACGTAGATGCTTCATTTGTAATACGTTGCTTTTCAATTTTACTTGCTTGTGTGAGGTCGATTGGAATGGCGGCAGAGCTTTGGTCTATAGTTATTACAAGATAATATTTATCGATGGGGAGTTTTGTTTTTAATTTGTTTAGATTGACAATAGGATCGTACGGATTGGTTATATTTATCCCGCCATCATATTGAACTGGATTTTTTTCAAATTCTTCAGCGCTGATGATTGTTTTGGTTGAGTCTAGCCCTGTTTCGTCAGTCGTGAAAATGTATTTGATTTCAGGGGTAATACGGCAGCAACTTGATTTATTACGAGTTGTGTCATAAATATCTTTTGTGAATGCAGTGCAGGATGCATTTGTGAGCCATCTAGTATATGGAATATCAAAGCCGATGATGATGTTGGTTGTGATGTTTAGGCTGTTGAACTTTGAATCTTGATTGCAAGTGTATATGTCGATATCATAACTTTTGCCAATTTCTCCATTGGGCATAAACTTGTCTAAATCAATGGTTCTTGGCGTAGTTTCTTGAGCATCATTATGATCTAAGGCTAAATTATTATTGATGAACACCCAAATATTGCCATTCCCGCTAATATCGAATGTCAATCCTTTTCTGTAATGGAAACTTGCATGGGATTCTGTGCAAAAATGCTTGTTGCTGTCTTTAGGTGTGATTTTGAAATTTGAATCTGTGCTGAACTTTCCAGAGTCATTTTGCATCATGTCAATAATAAGACAGGATGATTGGTTTGCTTCGGGAGTTGCTGTGAATAGGGCGTTGAATGTTTCGTCTGCTTGAGGACCGAAGCATGTTTTTCCTTTTTCAGTGAGCTTCATTTTCTTAGCTGTGGAGTCAATTGTCGATACGACCATTCCCGTAGTGATGTTGGAACATAGTATTTTATCGGTGTCGTAAACGATTGAGTGTATGTTGTAACCACATTTGCCTTCGGCGGGAGGGAGATTTGTATACCAACCTTGATATGAACTTTCAAGCTTTGCGGCTTCTTTTTCATCGCTCACGAAGAAAAGGATATCATTGTCGAAAAGCTCAAATTGTCCTTTCAAAGGGATTGGCTCTGGTGAGTCTCCTTTGCCCCAATCTCCTTTAATCCCAATGGCTTGAGACATTTCTGGGTCATTATCTCTATAAATAAGAACTGCATTGGGGAGCGGTTCGTCAATGTATCGCCTGTAGTACCATCCACAATATTTAGGGTCTTTTGTCAGTTTATAGGATTTGCCATCCTCGTATATCATTGGAATAGCTGTTTTCCATTCCACAGTGTTGGGAAGGAAAATGTAAAATTCTCGTACAGTTTCGGCCCATATTAAGGAAATTCCTAAAATGATGACGAACGCAAATATGGCTTTTAATGATTTCATTTATTCTTTCCTCCTTATACTTTATTGTAATATATAAAATAATAATGAAAAATTATTTTATCCAATAGTTAAATTGTATATCAAAAAAAACGGACTTTAGAAAGCCCGCTTTTCCATACTTTACGATTGTCGTTTATTTCTTCTTTTGATTCGCTTTTCTCAGCGCTTCAATTGCTTTTCGGATGTTTTCGCCATCTTCGAGATGCTTTGGCGAGAGCTTGTCTCTGTGCTTGTAATCGATTTTCTTCCAGAGTTCCTTCAGGTGCCAACGTGCTCGTTTGTCTTCAAGAATGTATCCGGGGCGCACGCCTGCATCAAGACCTTGAACAATCAGTTCCACCGCGTCATCGTATCGGCTTTGGTCGTAGCGTAAGTCGGCAAGGAAGTAATAGTTGTAAATGTCCTTGCGGTTCTTTTCGAGCGCCATTGTCAAGTATTTGTCTGCAAGCTTTTCATCGGGCCATGAAAGAATCAGTGGCACGTAAGGGAGCATGAAATGCGCGCGTCCGAGAATTTGCCAGTCTTCGGCTGCGGTGGCGACATCGCGTACTTTGCCTGCAATGCCTTCCTTAATTGAAGAGAATACGTTCCGTTCGGAGCCCCACATCGAAAGTGTCGAGGCGTAAACGTGCGCGATTTCCTTGTTCTTCGGGAATTTCTCGTAGGCGCTCTTGCTTGCATCCATCAGTGTGTCCAAATGGAGCTGGCGCTTCTTTTCGTCAAACTGCACAAACCTAAAGCAAAAGTACAGCGTCTTGACGTAGCCTTCTGTTGCTTGTTCCAAGACGGTGGAATCTTCCATCGCCTTGCGGTATGCTTCTTTCATTATTTTTGCGTTCTTGGCATCGGCCTTGTCGCCATTGGCGCGCACGGCTCTTGCTGCATAGCAAGAATCAGCGATATGCAGATCGCTGTTCGCACTTGCGAAACTAAACGCAAGCAGCAATGCAAAAATAATGTTTTGCGTAATTCTCATGAATACGCTTAGACTTTCCAGTTCTGCAGCAGTTTGTTCACCATGGCTATGCGAGTCTTTTCTTCGTCGGTACCGTGGAACGTCTTGAACAAAAGATTGCGATATTCCATCAATGCTGTGCGGATAATGACTTTTTCTTCTTTTTTTAGCATAGGGTCTATATAAATTAATAATTTTATGAATTAATGATTTTTGCTGCGTTTGCCTTTGCCAGAGAAGTAGTCCTGTTGGCGCGTTGCACCAAGAACTGCGTGCCAAAGCGTTCCGTTCGGGTTGATTTTCTTGCGTTCGTTGACGGCATATTCTATAGGAACGTGTGAGAAGGCGCCATTCATGCTGCCAACGACCATGTCCGTCTTGCCCGCCATGCCTGCGTGCACTGCACATTCTGCAAGCTGGAAGCAGAAAATGGCGTCCGTGCCTTTAGCAGGAATGCTGCGCACCGTGTAGCTTGGGTCAAAGTACTTGATGTTGATTTCTCTGCCGACCTTGTCGAAGTGTTCCTTGATTTTGCGTGTCAAAAATTCGCCGATGTCATTCTTCAGGATGTTTCCGCTGGCATCGCGGCGTTCTTCCTGGTCCTTGAAAAGTTCCTGTCCGGCGCCTTCGGCAACGGCAATCACGGCGTGCGTCTTGCCGCTTGCATAACGGCTTTCGAGAGCCTTGAAGAGCCCGCCTTCGCCTTCGAGTTCGAACGGAACTTCGGGCACGAGGCAGAAGTTCACGACTGTTGTTGCAAGTGAGGCGTATGCGGCGATAAAGCCGGAATCGCGGCCCATGAGCTTTACAAGACCGAGACCATTGTAGGCTCCGTTTGCTTCGATGTGGGCGCTTGTGATTACGTCTGTAGCGCTCAGCACGGCAGTTTCAAAGCCGAATGTTCTATCGATCAAATTCAGGTCGTTATCGATGGTCTTTGGAATACCGATAACAGATATGGGCTGTTTCCTCTTCTTGACTTCTTCGGCAATGGCGTGTGCGCCGCGGAGCGTTCCGTCACCACCGATGCAGAACAACACGTTGATGTTGAGGCGCATGAGTGTATCGACCATGATGGACGGATCCTGCATGCCACGGGAGCTGCCAAGAATCGTACCGCCGTCTTCCTGGATGGCATCGACGACGTCCGGGTCAAGCACGATGGGGGAGTAACCGTAATTCGGGTTCAAGCCGCGATAGCCGTAAGGGATACCGAAGATATTCTTGACACCGTAGTCAAACCAGAGCACTTGCACAAGGCCCTTGATGACGTTGTTAAGGCCTGGGCAGAGACCGCCGCAAGTCACGATGCCTGCGCGGGTCCAAGCCGGGTCATGGAAAATTGTTTCGCGCGGGCCCGCTGCTTCGAGAGACGGAACCGGAATCCCTTTGGCGAGATATTCAGAGATGAGGTTGACGTCAGTAGTTAGGCTGACCTTGTCGTTTTCGGAAACAAAAGGAACTCCGTTCATCGGGGACTTTAATGTGCCCTTACCTACGGTTTCAATAGAAAGATCATAATCCAAAGGATTCTTAATGATATCGTCCTGAGTCATACCGTGCCTCTTTGAATTTTATGGTTCCCGTTTAAAAAAAGAGAAACCATAAAAAATATAGTAAACGATAAAAAAGATCCTCGCTTTCGCGAGGATGACAATCTCTAACAACTAACCACTATTTACTATCCACTTCCTACTTCCTACCGTCTACTGTCTACTGCTAAATCGACAAGCTCGGGAAATGGATTTTCGTGCGCAGACCGGGGTTTGCGTTTTCGAGTTCAATCGTCATATTACATAAAGTGCACAACTTCTTTACCATTGAAAGTCCGATGCCTGTGCCACTTGTTTGTCTTGTCATTTCGTTTTCAACTCGGTAGAATTCTTGGAAGACTTTCTTCATTTCGGAGGGCGGAATTCCCGGACCGAAATCGCGTACGGCGAGGTACATATCCGTGCCCTTGATTCTCAGTTCCACGTTGATCATCTTGTAATCGGCGTTCTTGGAGAACTTGAGCGAGTTGTCGACGAGGTTCATCAGAATCTGCATGATTGCGTCGCGGTCAATCATGAGGCTGATGTTATCTGCATCAGTATCCGAAGAAACGGTAAGTTCGAAACCTTGCTTTTCGACGTTCCTGCTGTAGGTCGAGATAAAGTCGTCCAAAACGTCCTTGGGCTTTGCCATGCGGAGCTGCACGTTCCAACGGTTGCCATCGAGCTTCGAGAGGTTCAGCACGTTCTGGATAAGCCTAGAAAGGCGGTCTGCTTCACTGGCGATTTGTCCGTAATACTTCTGTTTCTTTTCCTCGCTTGCAACCCAGGAGTTCTGCAGCAGCTCTGCGTACATCTTGATGGCGGTAAGCGGAGTTTTTAATTCGTGCGTAATCGCAGAGACGAAGTCCTGACGTTTGGCTGCAAGTTTCACGCGGCTTTGCGTCACATGGTAAATCGAAATCAAACCGATGGCAAGTACCGCAAGCATCAAGAATCCGATGAAAAAGACGAATTCTCCGCCGGGAGCGCGCTGTGTGGTATACATCTTGAATGTAATGTCCGAAAGAGGGGATTGCAACGTTTCCGAGAGGAGCTCTGTCGTGATGTTGTTGCGCTCGCCAAAGGCGACAAACGACTTGTTTTTATGGAAAAACGCAAGTACGAGCGGATCTTGCTGATTGCCCTTTGTGACGCCCTTGTACTTTTCGATTTCGTTCTTGACGAGGTTTGTGAGGTAAGCGCGGGCATCAACGATAAAGCCTTGGATAAATACATCTGCGCCGCGTCTCACGGTGCGGTGGAAAATGATGTAGTTCGAATCGACGATTGCCTGGAAAAAGTCGATTTCTGCTTCCATGGAGTGCGTTGCATCGTTGTTGATTAAACGCACGAGGAGACCGGTCGTATCAAGCTTTGTCGATTCGACACCGAAAGCGAAATCTCCGGTTTCGGTAATTTGTTCGACACGCGGTCTGTTTGCTTTTTTCTTTTTGCGTGTGCTCGCAATGTCCAGATCCTGCTTGTAAATCTGGTCGATAAGCCTGCTGTCGTTTTTGTGTGTCGAGTCTGCAATTTTTTCGGAGCTGCTCGAAGTGATGGTTACAGTAGGCGAAGAAATTGTGGGAAATCCCGACGTGTTGAGGATTTGGCTAATCTTGTTGCGGATGGCAAGGCGCTTGTCCCTATCGACCATTGGGATTTTTTCAAGCACGCCATCGGGGAGGACCGGAGTGCTTAAATTGCCCGCGGGATCAAGTTGGAAATGCCCTACAAGGCCAACATAATGGCTCCTTTGCGGAAATTCCGCAAGCTCGGACATCGTGATTTCTTCACCGCCGAACACAGGAACCGAGCGGATGAATCGATAGTCGGCATACGAACGCCTGTCTTCGATTGCCAAGTCCGCAGTGATGTTCTTGTTCAAATTCTGGAGCACAGAGAACGCATGTTCCTTGTAGCCAAAGAGCGATGACGTTTGCAACTGTGCATAGGAATGGCTCAAAAGCATTATTACGGGAATCGCAATAACGATAAAAATCGCCACAAAAATGAGACGATCTTTAGATGCAAGGATAAGGCTCCGAAGAGCCTTGTACTTGCTAGAGAGGTATGTTGAGAATTTGTTTATACTGTTTTCTCGCATTCTGGTGCCGAACGCATCTGGTAACCTTCACCGCGGAATGTGACGAGCAGTTTCGGATGAGCCGGATCGTCTTCAATCTTCTTGCGGAGCTTGGTAATGTGGATGTCGACCGTACGCGTATCGACGGATTCTGCATTTTCGTAACCCCAGACCTTGCGGAGGAGTTCGGAACGCGGAATGGCGTGGTCACGGTTGTTCCAGAGGTATTCAAGAATTTCGATTTCCTTGCGGGTGAATGCCAGTTCTTCTGTACCGCGGACGCCCGTGTATTCACGGAAGTTCACGCGGAGGTTCCCTGCTACAAGCTTGCCTTCGTTTTCCATCGTCTGGCGGCTGCGGCGGAGCACTGCTTCGAT
>CAMJNF010000102.1 GCA_946407235.1 uncultured Fibrobacter sp.
CGGGCGTGCTCGTGCGTATCGCCCTCGTGTTCTCCCGCCGTGGCTACAACATCGATTCTCTCGTTGTCTCCCCCACGCTCGACCCGAACTTCAGCCGCATGAACATCATTGCTCACGGCAATCCTGAAATCTTGATGCAGATCATCAAGCAGCTCGAAAAGCTCGTGGACGTGGTGCAAGCCAAGGACCATACCGGTACGGACGCTGTGGAAAAGGAACTCGCCCTCATCAAGGTTCGTTGCACTGCAGAACAGCGCACCGAAATCTTGCAGCTTTGCGACCATTTCCACGCCAACACCGTAGACATGACGATGACGTCCATGATCATCCAGATCACGGGCAACAGCGTCAAGGTCGATACGCTCAAGAGCTTGTTGCAGAAGTTCGAAATCGTTGAATACATCCGCACGGGCAAGGTCATCATGCTCCGCGGTGAAGACAAGACGTAATTTGGAACTTAGAGCTTAGATCTTAGAACTTAGAGAAGTGCATTCGGGAAACCGGATGCATTTTTTATTGCATATTCTAAGTTCTACCAACTAAGTTCTGCCAACTGCGACGAAGTCGCAACGCCTATATGCAACAAATGCAACAAAATCGTTCTACAAGCATCGCAAAAAAAGCCCAAAATTGCACTTTATACTCCAAAACAAACTATATTAAGATGGAGTGTTATGGTTGAAGGAGTGTTTTATGAAAATCGAGAAGAAGAAAGTTTCCGGAAATTCGCAATTATCCCAAGCAACGAAAATAGGGGTCGCATCGTTACTTGGAATGACTTCTGTTTACATGAGCGCCTGCGTCAGTGACGCCGAATCAGGCGCCCCCATGAGTCCAGTCGAACCGAGCAGCAGCGACAGTTCCATAGAAAATACCTCTAGCTCTTCTTTCATTGATATTCCGTTGAGCCATGAAAAAATCAGCAGCTCCGCTGAAGAAGCGCTCTCTTCGTCCGTAAATCAGTTGAGCAGCCCCGCTGAAAAATTGAGCAGTTCAGCCGAAATATTGAGCAGCTCTTCCTCAATTACATCGTCCTCAATCATAGAAACGCCAATCAGTTCTTCCGAGAAATCAGCAACCTCATCGAGCCAAACAGACGAAAGCTCTTCGAGCGTCAAGAACGAATCAAGCAGTTCTACCCCCTCATCCAGTTCCATAAACTATCCGTTCGAACGTCAATGCGAAATGGTGGACTCCACCGGAATCAGGGTCATCATGTGCCGCGATGATGATCGTGGCATGGCTGCGAGCATGGTTTCCACTTATGAAATGTCCGACATGACATAATCAAAAAAGCGTTTTGGGGTTAATATGAAAATCGAAAAGAAAAAAGTCGTTAAAAGCTCGAAATTGAGCTATTTTGCCAAAAGTGCAGTAGCAACCGCTCTCGGATTCGCAGCATCCATCGGAACAACCGCCTGCGACGACAGCATTTCTGCAACTGGCGGCGACAAAAAAACGCAAGAACCTGAACCGACATGCGGTGAAGTGGCATGTGGAGAACAATTCAGCAGTTCAAGCTATACCGACATTAAGTCAAGCCAAGAACGCCTTAGCAGTTCATCCCTCGAAGCGCTATCATCTGCAGCAACAAAACTCAGCAGTAACTCCTTAGAACCACCGATATCTTCGGGTGTCCCCCATGTTTCTACCCCAACATCTTCCGAAAGCGCAAGCAGCTCATCCGTAGCACCGGTCAGCAGTTCTTTAGAAGAGCCTATAATGCTCTCTGGCGACATCGCCCCCTTCGAAGATTCCTCAAGCTCAGTTGAAGCAGCAAGTAGTTCATCCGAAACGCAGTCTAGTAGCAGTCACCCATCAAATGAAAAAATCACTGTAGAACCTGAAATCCTCATCATAGAACCGAATCCAGAAGACACGACAAAAGAAAAGCTCTATCTAGAGATTCGCTGTGACAAAAGCGACTCGACGTCTTACAATGCTCGCCTTTGCGAAGACTCTCATGGATTCACCATACTCAGCATGGTGACCACATTTGAGCAGGACGACGTCCAAGCATAAGGTTTGCTCCATGAAAATCGAAAAAAAGAAAGTCTCAGCCAGCACCCCCATCAGCTGCATAGCCAAAAGCGCCATTGCAGCCGCCTTGGGGGTTACGGCCGCTCTTAACCTAAACGCCTGCGACAACAGCACTTCTGCTTCAGACAACGAAAAATCCAAAAACAATTCAGAACCGCAATGCGATGCAAACACTTGCGGAAAGAATTCAAGCAGTTCTAACGAAGCAGAATCAAGCAGCTCAGGCAACGTCATCGATATTCCCAAGAGTTACGAGCATTACAGCAGTTCCGCTATCGAAGCGCTTTCGTCAGCTGCACTCAGCAGTTCATCTACAGAAATACCAACTTCAGTGGACAATCCACAAAATCAATCGTCTTCTTCAGTAGAACAGCCTAATCTATATCCGAATGAAAAGATTCTCATTCCACAAGTTCATCTTTGTGAAGATCCCAATGATCCGAGATGCCTTATAGACAGCATGGTCACTACGTTCGAGCAGGATGACATTCAAGCATGAACTTAGTCCTTTGCCTTACAGAACAGTGCAACTTACGCTGTAAATACTGCTATTATAAGGAATCGCAAGCGGACCGCCAAACGGTCATGGACGATGCAACGCTCGAACAGGCTATTCGCATTGCACTAGAACGCACGATATTCTTTAAACAGCAGTTCATGAACATCACCTTTTTCGGTGGAGAACCGCTTTTACGCAGGGATGCCATCTACAAAGGTGTAAATTTTGCAAAAGCGATTGTAGCCGAAGCCATGGACAACGGCAAAATTGCAAGCAATTTCAAGCTGAACTTTGCAGTAAATACAAACGGCACGCTGTTCGATGACGATTTTTTTGAATTTTGCGAAAAGGAACATATCCGCATTTACCTTTCGCTTGATGGCCCGGAAAACCATCACGATATCGCACGCCGAACTGTAAACGGGACTGGAAGCTTCAAGGCCATAGAGCCCAACATTCCGCGATTTGTAAAGCTCAAGGCAATTGCCCTAAGCACAGTCACCCGAGCTCACGTAAACTCGCTTTTCGAAAGCGTCAAATGGCTTCACGAACAAGGATTTCAAAGCCTTACGACCAGTGTCGATTTCGATGGCAAATGGACTGGCGAAGATTTTGACAGGCTCGCCCAGCAATACGAGAAGATGGCAATTTACTGGAAAGAATGCCGCGAAAAAGGCGAAAAATTCTTTCTCGGTACAATTCATGACAAAATTAAGATAGTTCTAATCAATTCTCGATACAGGCTTTACTCCTGCCACGTGTACAATGGCGCAGTCGGAGTTGCCACAAACGGAAATATGTTCCCCTGCACACGATTTATCACCTCAAACCCAAACACCCGTTATGTGCAGGGGAATGTTTTCACCGGATTCGATGAAAAAGCTTGCGATGAAATCCGCAACTTCCTTGACAGTGACAAAAAGGAATGCGAAGGTTGCGATATCCGCCACCGCTGTTGCGCCCACGAATGCGCCTGCACGAGTTTTTACACAACAGGAAGCATTGAAGGGGTATCACCAGAAGTTTGCACGCACGAACGCATGCTCGCCGAGATTTGCGACAGGCTTATCGAAAGCAGCGTGCCATCGACAAACTAAAAATAGGAACTGTGTTAGGAGAACGAGTCTAGGTCCTTGGAGGAAGGCAGGGACCTAGACATTTTTTTATCGAACAGCAATTTTGCGGGAATAAACGCGATTGCGAGACACGGCCTTAACCATGTAAATACCGCTTTGTCCGCGAGCATCCCAAGCAAAGTTTCTACCGGAATACTGAGCCACCACATGGCCACTCAAGTCAAAGACGGTCCAGTTTGCGTTTTCCGGAACAGACATCATCACCATGCCGTCAAGATGAGACACCTTCATCTTGGTCGATACAATACGACGTTCCACAAGCCCAACATCAGGCTTCGTGAGCGAAGAAGAATCCCCAACGGTTGCCGCCTTCGGATTGTCAATCGCATCGATGACGTTTACGAAAGCGCCACTCATCATGGACGTTCCAAACCAAGCCAGGAACTGGTCAAAATACATCTCGTTGTGGAGCGTATCTTCGAGCGCACCAGAAACATCATTTGCAAGACCAAAATAGTCACGACCTTCGTAGAACTTGCCCATTTCTTCGCTGAAAGCAATACGATCAGCCTTCTCGCCTACCGCCATGGCAGCAGTCGCCCACATGCCGATAGTCAAATGGCTATGTTCACTACGGTAGCGCCAAGTCGTCTTATCCTTGGAGTCGTTAAATTCGTACCACTTGTCTTCTGCAGGCAAAAGTTCGCCGGCATTTTCAATCTGGTAGAAATTCGCAGCTTTTGCACCGCCCTTGGAATTAATAAACGCCAAGGCATTCTTGAGGAAGGTTTTTGCGCGTTCTTCATCAAACCAAATGGCGTCAATAGCGACACGCCACAAGATGCGGATAGCATCCTTGAAAAACGCCCTGCTTTCAAAGTAAGCATTATAGCCAAGGCCTGCCGAGCCGACCCAGCCGCCTTCCGGCGTCATCCAGTCGGGAACCATACCGATGCTGTAGCCTGGACTATTCGAAATGATTTCGTAAGACTTGTTGACGACGCTATTCCAACGGTCGCCATTGCTATCGAACTTGGCAAAAATTTTGTACCATGCCGGAGAGAAATACCCCGGATTCACAAAAGAACGGCCACCCCAGCCGGCACCCGGCGCAAGGATTCCGCCCTCAACAACCTGTTTCGTTTCCCACATGCAATCGAGAATTTTTTGCGCATGCGTCTTGTAATCGTAACCAAACTTTGTAGAAGTGTATGGTTGCCACTTGCCCGCAGAAACAAGCTTATCGGCAAAAATCAAGGCTAGAGCGACATCTTCTTCGGCATCGGAGGCAGCACCCATCCCACTGATTTTCCCAGTCGGATCCATCTGCCAATTGTAATAGCAGCCGCTCCACATGACCGTATTGGCGGCATCCCACATTTTATTGAAAGTAGTCTGGTCATCGGAATAAAGCGCAACGAGCATGCCGTAGCCAACGCCTTCACTCACCGCATCGCCCGGAGTTTCACTTTTGGGGCGGTGGATCAGCCCTTCTCCAGTGCTATACGGCTGGATATTCCGATGAATAAAACCTTGCCATGTGAGATCAAGAGCCTTGTTCCAATAAGCGGCATCAACTTTGGGCTGCGCATTGGGCAAGTCCAAAACAGCAAAAGACATGGTAAAAGCCGTTGCGATGCAAAGCGGAACAATACGGGATAAAAACATAAAACCTCCACACACCGATTCCAACCTGGAATATATTTAGAAATTACATATTCGAAAAGCAAGTAAAAAAAGAATAGCGTTTACCCGAGCAACCGTTCATTTGACTTTTATCACATTACAATCTGCTTATTTTACCCTTTATCAAAAAAATTTCAACCAGACTAGATTAAAATTTATCGATTGTTATATTTGCGTCAAATGAAAACTTTATTAACAATTCTACTGCTTTGTGCCACATCATTCTGTGCAAATTTAAACTTGCACGATACTATTTTTGTGGAACAAATTGTCCGCGATACCATTTACATTCCGATAAAACCAAAAGCGGATACGATTTACATCAAGAACAATACAGTAGCCAAGCAACAATTGCCAGAGAAATGTTGCACACCGACAGAGCGCAACCCGCTTGGAGAAGACACCACAAAATTTTTACGTTACGACACGAACTACACGCACCATTCCGTTTACTTGCACTTTGACATTATTTCATTGCTCTGGCTTATGAGCGACTCCACTCTTACTTCCGTTGGCGGAAATTTGGAAATTGCCGGAAACCGCAAAAATTCTTTCATGATGAATTTCCGTTACAGTAAAAAAATTCCTTGGGGAACAGCCAGTCATATTTATAAAGGTTACATCGCGCAACACGATATTGGCATAGGCTACCGCCATTATTTTAGGCCGTCAAAATACAGTGGCTTTATTGATATCGGTGGAAACTGGCTGTTACGCAAGCACGATTACGACAACACCTGGGACAACACAAACCTCATCAACGATAGACCGCACAGCAGGCACGAAACTGCTTATTTATTCTCCCCTTACATACATAGCGGACACATTTTTAGAGGGAACCGCAATGTTTTCAGCATTGAATATGGTTTAGCCTACAATTTCACAGACAAGGAACTGCTCAACAAGCAATTTTCCTACATCACAGGCGGAATCCAGTTTGACTTCAGAATAAACTTTGGCGTGGGGATTTTCTAATGAAGTACAATCGTATTGGTTTGATTTTTGCTGTATTTTTCGCCATCGCCATTAGCCCTGCGTTGGGTATAACCGACACGGTCTATGTTCAAAAAAGAATTACGGATACGCTTTACGTAGTATCTCCACCAGACACCGTCTACATACAAGAAACGGACCATCAAGATTCGCCAGCAACACAGGCGATGCCCGAAAAGCCTTCAAAAAAAGTAAAGAACGAATTTATCACAGAATACAGTACCGACACCATTCCACCGGCAAATAAATTATACATCGGCACCTTAACAGGTCTTACACCGTTTTCGATATGGTTTGGTGCATCCATGTTAGACTTCGATTACGAAATTGAAAACTCGTACAGAGGTTCGCTCATGTTTAATTTATCCAGCATCATCCTTTTTTACGAATACACTCGAACCGGTGACGACCCCACATGGGAAGGTTTTAGAAGCATCTTTAGCCCAGGCATCGGATACCGCCAATACTTGCTCACGTTTACAACGACAAAAATCAACCCGAAAAAGCACCCCGTAAAATTCAGGAACACCCCGCTAAACAGTATTTCCTTCTACATTCAAACCATGGCAAGTCCCGCATTTAAGATTGCCTACGACAAAAAATATAAAAGCGTCGATTCCAAAAAAGGAAGTATCGACGTCGGCTTTGCGCCAAACGCCACACTGGGCATGGTTTGGAATGTCGATAACATGATTTGGTCATTTGGATTCATGGTCGGTTATCAACATTGGGGCGACAATTCTCGAAAATACCTGACACATGATGCTTATCGAGAAAAAACGAAATACCGTTTTATGAATGGTTGGTGTCCCAAAGGTTTCTTCTTCGGAACAGATGCCAAAATAGGATTCTAATATGCGATTTACACTAGCATTTATTTTCATCTGCGTCGTTTGCGCGTTTTCACAGGAAAGAATCGTAGATACACTCTACACCGACACACACAAGGTAACATACGTTATCGACACGGCAAAGGCAACTTCTGAACGCGCAGAACATAGCACGACATCCACGCAACAACAAGAAGCTCTCCCACAAAAGCAGGAAGTTGCAGACACATTCGGATTAAGCGCGCCGCCCAACAGTTTAAACAGAGTGACACTTCTTTCGATTGTTCAAAGTTTAAGTTTTACGTTGAGTTACGAGCACATGTTCGCTGACTTCTGGAGTTTTGCTCTGCGATTCGGCTATGATGGTTTCAACAACAAAGACATTCGCGAAAACACAGATGCCGAAGGAACCATAAAGACTTTTGCAGTCCCACTTGCATTGAGATGGCATTGGGGGCGCAGAAACATCGGCAGTTATAGCTATGTGAGTATCAATGGCGAAAACCACCATAAAAAAAATCGTCAGGTAGAAGGTTTTATCCAAGCCCAAATCGCCCCCGTCCTATACAATGTGGACTTGCACCGAGATTCAACTTCTTACAGACAAGCGCTAAATATTAAAGAAAAAGAATACGCCCTGTATTACACTATTGGATTTGGCTTCAACTACTGCTACGAGCATTTCATCTTTAGCACAGAAATAAACTTCGGTACATTCATCCAAAAGCCCAATTTCCAAGAAAATATAGAAGTTTACAGGAGCCGATATGGCACGCGACTTTTAGACAAGACCATCGCCGAAAGCGTCCTTGCCATTGGATGGATGTTCTAGTTACAACGCAATTTTGCGGCGCTTAATGCGGAGAGGAATCAAGGAAATCGTATGACGCCAATATTGGAGTTCCGTGGCGATGACGTTGATCGGATCAAACGGAATCCAGCTCCATCTTCGCATGCGGTCCCTGAGCCAGCGGACAAAAACATTCATTTCTTTATTTTTCCGTTTCGCAAATTTGCCAAAATTTCCGCCTTCCAATGCAAGCTTTAGCAATTTTTTCCCGCGCCATTCATCGGGAGCGCAAAGCATCAATGTTCGATCAAGTCCAAAAGCTTCGCCCAAAAGCCACATCACCGCACCACAAGATTTTCCCATGTAAAGCGACTTTATGACCGCAGCCGCTTCATTCCTATCGCGTTCAGAAGAATGTTGCAGCAAAATGAAATAATCCATATACTGCCTAAGACCAAGCCCATAGCTAAAAAAATGTTGTTGCAAATGAGATAATTGCATGACCAAGGCAAACTTGATGGTCGGGGCGTAAAAGCCTTCGGGCACCATTTCCGACTTCAGAATCTCTTTGTTCAAAAAAGTCTGCAATTTTTCGTTTTTGATCGGAATTCCCGAAGATGGTTTAAAATGAACTTCCACGACAATTCCGTGTTCATTTTTAGGCAAATGAACGTGATGATGCGCTGTATTGTTTTCAAGTTCGGGGGACATTTTTAAATTCGAGAGAAGAGATTCCACACTTTGGCGGCCTCCCTCAACCCAAATATCAATGTCACCGCACTGACGGCTGAACGGATCTGGATAAAGCCTCGCATTTGCAGCCCCTTTCAAAACTGCAGTCCGCCGCCCCGCCTTGCTAAAGATTTCTGTAAGGCGAGCTGCATCTTGATTCATCGTCTTGTTCATGGCGCGAGTCATCTCGGCATGAGCAGCCCAACGCACAAGTAATGGTTTTGGAGGAAGTTCCTCTTTAGAAAGTTTAGATATCGCCGTAAAAACAACGTCAAGAACAGACTGCCGTTTCGATTCCGTATAAAGTTTTTGCCATTCATCAGGAGAAAGGCTCAGAGGTTCACGATTCTCATTGCCATTGCTGATTCCAAGAGCTAATCGAAATAATACGAATAAAGGCTTATCGTTTAAATTCATCATCAAAAGCTAAAAACCGAGAACCGCTTCGGAGATTTCGTTCGCTTCGTCGGAACCGTCATCAGCACGGTCGGCATTAAACTCACCCCAACCTTCACTCGTACCGCAACCTACCCCAACATCCATCGTAGACCACTTGAACACCGCGTAAACGCGCTCAAAGCGTTCCAAAATTTCGGTCAAGACATCCTCTGGAGGTTCGTTTTCAACGATAAATGTTCCGTCAATCGCAAGCAATTCCGATTCAGGCAATTCCTCGAAACGGCACTCGTATTCGTCCGTCATGAAATCCTCAACGGAATACCATTCGCCGGAATCCACGCTAGGAAGTTCCGCTTCCGGGAAATGTTCCATAAAAGCATCCCACAAGGCTTCTAAATCCTGTTGGACTCCAATGAAACGAACTAAAATTCGACAATCCATATCCAACCTCCTATTCAATTCAAATATAAACAAAAAAGGACTCATTTAAAGATTAGCATCAAAGAGTCTTATTAATTTTCGTGAGCGAAAAGCGACCCGTATTAACGGGTCGTGTTTACGACCTTTGTCCACTTAGTGCTTTAGCACTTATGTGGACATGGCCACCTTTAGGTGGTAGCGAGGCGAGGATGGAATTTTCCGATTACACAAGAGCCGAGCGGTTCTTATAGAACAGAAAAACAAAAGGCTCTCTTTGAGAGCCTTTTGTTTTTCTGGAGGTGAGGGGAGTCGAACCCCTGTCCAAAATCACGTCCATGTACGTTCCTACAAGCATTCCCTTCGAATTTAAGATCTCGTCTTATCCACGCCCAAGAAGGTCGGCGCGGAG
>CAMJNF010000103.1 GCA_946407235.1 uncultured Fibrobacter sp.
CCGACATGCGCCTCATGCAGGGCGTCAAGGAAGTGGAAGAACCGTTCGAAAAGACACAGATCGGCTCTAGCGCCATGGCTTACAAGCGCAACCCGATGCGCAGCGAACGCATTTGCTCCCTGGCCCGTTTCGTGATGGCCCAGGTCAACAGCACCGCGTTCACTCAGGCGACGCAGTGGTTCGAACGCACCCTTGACGACAGCGCCAACAAGCGTCTCGCCATTCCGGAAGCATTCCTCGCCATGGATGCTATGCTTATCATCGCCGAGAACGTCACGAACGGCCTTGTCGTTTATCCGAAGGTTATCGAAAAGCGTATCATGGCCGAACTCCCGTTCATGGCTACCGAAAACATCATCATGGAAGGCGTGAAGAACGGTGGCGACCGTCAGGAACTCCACGAAGAAATCCGCGTGATGTCCATGGAAGCCGGCAAGGTCGTGAAGGAACAGGGCAAGGATAACGACTTGCTCGAACGCGTCCTCAAGAACGAAAAGTTCCAGAAGCTCGGTATCACCGAAGAAAAGCTCAAGGAAATCCTCGACCTCCGCAAGTTCGTGGGTCGCGCTCCTGGCCAGGTCGTGAAGTTCGTGACCGAAGAAGTCCGCCCGGCTATTGAAAAGGTTCCCGACTGGAGCAATATTGATGCTGGAGAGTTGAAGGTTTAATTCAGCTCGTTTCTAGGCGAATTTTGTCTCGCTAGGCACTAAGTCAAATTACTCGTTTGCATAAACTCATTTATATTTCAGATTTGCAGAAATCGCTTTGGACAAGTTCTAAAGCGATTTTATTTTAAAGAAAATTATGATTTTTGGAGGACGGTCGCGGTTTGGGGTAAATTTTTTTTACGGTAATGGGGAAACGAATAAAAGTATTTTAGTGATGTTCATAAGGAGATGTAATGAGCAAAAAATGGATAATTTTTATTATAGCAATCCCGCTGGTTGCCTATTATATCTATGACTGTTTTTCGTATAAGCCGCCTAAAATGGATTCGGTCATTGAACGGAAAATAGGTTCTTATGCGCGCTATGATCTGTCTTCTTTGGATGATAACTTTGACAACGTTGTTTCGTACTCCATAAATTCTCTTGATGCAAATAGGATCAAACATGGAAAGTTGAAATGGAATGATGATTCCAGCGATGCTTACATTTGCGCCATCAAAGAAAACGATTGTGCTTGGGAAAAACTAGCCCTTGAAAAAGGCAAACATCTAAAGATGCTGAAAACGGCCATTAAATCTTATGTAATGGAATACGAAAATATCGAAGTCTGCTCTTTGGATGGAGAAACTTTCGACATTGAATTCATTGATAAAAAAGAACGCATACTCTATGTTTTTAGTATAAACGAGTTGCCAGATACAGCCGAAAAAGCGAAAGGCGTATTTGAACTGTTAGAAACAATAATCTACAACTAAGCCGAATGTTGCGGGATGGTTCTAAAGAAGAGTACGAATTCTGGATGAAACGACACAATAAAAAACGAGCCCAGTCGGACTCGTTTCTTTTTAATAGATAAGTAGTTTATGGTTTGAACGGCGGAATGTAATCATCGCCATCGTTGCTTCGATTGTTCGACTCCATATACCCTCCTTTTCCCTTTTGTTGTGTCACAAATATATTTAGGATCGAATAGGTTTAGGTGTGAATTTCGTCACTGTGTGATGATGTTCACATGCAAGGGGCTATTCGCAGACTCCGCTGATTCCGTACAGGCGGTTGTGGGCGAGGCAATCGGCCAATTTTTTGTATTCCGTGACAAATGCTTCGTGGGCGGGGGCGTCGCCGAGCGCTCTGTAGAGGGCGCTGGAGAGCGTTCCGCGTTTGAGCATCTTCTCCATGAAACTTTGTGAAACTTCGGTGAGGTCGTTTTTCACGACGCTGTAGATGTGCTTCCAGATATCGCCGGCGGTAACCGCGGAATCCAAACCAAATACGGAGAGGTATTCTTGCCAGTCGATGGTTGCGTTTTCGGCGTCCTTCGTGGTCTTGGCGAGTAGTTCGGCAAGGCGAGTCGTGTCGAAGTTGCGCAAAAATTCGCGGTATTCCTTGAGTGTGTGCGGCACGGAGTTTGCGGCGGAGGCGGCATCGGATGCGTTTTCGCGAGATGCCGCGAATTTGCCGTTCACAATGGCCTTGAGCGTCGCCATTTCAAGTTCGACGATGGCGATGTCGGCGTTCGGGCATTCCTGAATGTCAACGAGGCGGATTTCGATGGCACCACGGTCAAAGCGGGCGATGGCACCTCGGCTGTTCAAGAAGAAATGATTGAGCAGGTGTTCGGTATCGTACGGGGCGATAGCCTTCTTGACTTTGTCAAAAATCATTTTGTTGTATTCATCGTAGCTGTACGCCTGTTCCGGGATGACTTGCCCCGTGATTTCAGGGACTTTGTCTTGGTTGTGGCGGTAAACTTCGATGCGGGCGTCACGATAGCCGGTGTATTTGCCGTCGAGATATGGGCTGCTGGCGGCAATGGCGGGAATAAGCGGCAACAGCAAGCGGATGGCGGCGTGGAGTTCGCCAAATTCTTCGTCACCGTCAAAAGAAAGGTTCAGGTGCGTGCTTTGAAGGTTTGCCCAGCCGTGGCCCTTGCAGTTGAAAATGCGGTCGTAAGTCTGGTAAATGTCGAGGCAATCGTATTGCCAGAGCTGCATTTCTGCTGGGTCCATGAACGGATGGCAGGCGCTCGGCAAAAGCATCGCGTTGATCTTTTCGAGCTTCTTGTTTGCACGGCGAATCTCGTGGAAGAATCGCTTGCCGAGTCCGTCAAATGTGGACTTGGGGTGTGCGCACTTGAATTCCAGTACATGGCTTACGAGTTCGTTCGAAAGTCCGATATCATCGTATTCAATGTCCGAAAGCTGATTGCCGTCTTTATCTTTCCCGAGCGGGACATCGGCGCGAGGCAACACCTTGAGCGTGTCGCGATCGACAATCATGAATTCCATTTCGACGCCGAAGCGTTCCCAGATTTTAAAATTGCTCATGATAAATAGTGGTTAGTGGTTGGTGGTTAGTGGTTAGGATTTTATCCTGTTTACTAACCACTGCATACTGTTTACTTCTTAAAGAAACATATCCCTTTCATGTTGTAGCACTTTCTGTTGTGCGGCGTTTTGGCGGTCTTCGATGCGGTGGCGCAGGCTTCTCATGATAGCGAGATAAATCTTCTTTTTGCCAACTTGGTCTTCGATACCGTGGTCGATACTCGGGTTGTCATTCACTTCAATCACAACCGGATGACCGTTGATTTCCTTGAGGTCCACGCCGTAAAGGCCGTTGCCAATAAGGCTTGCGACGCGGAGCGCCGTTTTCACGATACCGTGGGGGACGCTTTCAATCGGCAGGCAATCCCACTTGCCGCATACCTCGTTCTTGTCCTTGCTATCCCAGTTGTAGATTTGCCAGTGGTCCTTCGCCATGTAGTATTTGCAGGCAAAGAGTGGCTTTCCGTCGAGAATACCGATTCTCCAGTCAAATTCCGTGGGCGTAAATTCCTGTGCGATGAGCAAGTCGCTGTGCTCGAACATCGTGTCGAGAATTTTTTCTAGCTCTTCTTTGTTGTTCGCTTTCTTGACGCCCATGCTGAAGCTGGAATCTGGCGTCTTGATGACCATCGGGAATCCGATTTCTTTGGCGAGCGTGTGGCGGTTTTCGCTGTGAGCGATAATCGTCTTCGGTGCTGGAATCTTACCGACCGTCATCAGCTCTTGCAAATAAACTTTGTTAGAGCAACGTAAAATGCTGTCGGGATCGTCAATGACTGCGATGCCTTCGCTTTGGGCGCGGCGTGCAAATGCATATGTGTGGTGATTGACGTTTGTCGTTTCTCGAATGAAGATGGCATCAAATTCACCGACGCGGTGGTAGTCCGTCTTGGTAATCATTTCCACGCGGAAACCCGTGTCTTGCGCGGCTTCGATGAATAGCTGAATCGCTTCTTTGTTGCTCGGCGGTTCCACTTCTTCGGGGTTCGTTAAAATGCCTAGATCATACACGTAGTCTTCCGTCTTGGGGGAAACGTAGCGGTCTTTCTGGAAGTATTCAATGGCGAACTGGTCTACCATTTCCTTGTGCGTTTCGGGAATTTCGTCAACGCTAATTGGGCGGATGGACTGGATAAACCATTTTTGCTTGAAGATGAATTTTGCACGCAGGAGCGGGGCCTGGAAAATGCGGTAAAGCGCCTGCGAAAGCTCCAGGTATTGCGCGCTGACGTTCTGCCCAAAGTAAATGGAAAGTACGAATTCTGTGCCGGTCAGCTTGTGCAGGCTCTTCTGGATCAGCTCGTCGATATCGTCGCTGATGATTTTCACGACTGCCGGGGCTTTGAAGTCGCGGATGTTCTTGACGTTCGGGATAACCTTGTGACCGCGTGCTTCGGCAAGCAGGCTTACATAATAGCCCTTGCTCTGGTAGCTGTAGTCTTTGCACAAGTTGAAAACGCGAACGTTTTTCTGAGTTGTAAATTCAGGATTAGTAAGGTAGTCTTTTGCCGAGACAATTTCGGCTTCGGGAATGTGGAACTTCCAATTCTTTGGCGTGTTCACGACAATTATTTTTTTCATAATGTTTGCACGTGTGGCGTCTTCAAGGCGAAGTTGCGTCGTGCGTGCCAAAAACCTCTTTGCTTTTTGACGCTATAAAGATAGCTCAATATTTCAAGAATTGTAAAGTGAGGCGGGGAAATGGTTAAAATAAAACATCTAAAAAGAGGGTGTTACGACCGTTAAGTCCCTAAAAACGCTGTTTTTTACGAAAAAAATGTATCTTATTTTATATGCGTATGCGAATTTGTCTTTTATTTGTTTTGCTGTTGAATGTTGTTGTTGTTGCAAATGACTGTAACATTCGTCTGTTACCCGCTTTTACGGATTCTCCTGAAAAACAGATTTTGGCAAATGTTAGAGATTCTTTATTGTCGTCCTTGCAGGCTCAGGATTCGAATGAAGTTTTCCGATTTGTAAATGTGTTGAAAAATTCTGGTTATGATGAACGTGCGTTAGACAATTATGAACTGTTGCAGATTTATCTTATGATGAATAAATATGATTCAGCTTTAGTCACGCTGGTAAATGAGCATTTCCGTTACATCAATGAAAGTTATGTGGATGAATTCAGTAACTGTAGTAATAGGGCCCCATATTCTGCTTTTGATGATGAATTGATTGCTTATGCTAATAGAACAATACATTTGATAACAGAAGCAGACTTTCAAAAACTGCTAGACCGAATATCAGATGGAGCGACTACGCAAGAATATAAGGATTTTACCAATTTATTGAAGATCATCCTGAAAAATACAAGATTCAACCATATTTCTAAACGTAGTGATTATTACGCAGGTCGTCCGCCTAATAGAGATTCTTTTCAACAAGCACGTTTTGATGGTGGGAGTTATACCAAAGAAGATTTTAATGATTCTCATGTTTTTGATTCATTGATAGAGAAACTGATTGCATTTAAAAATAAATATCCTGAATCAGAATTTAATCCTTGGATTATGAAGCAAGTGGAGCTAAAAAAAGATGACCGTGAAAAAGATTTGAAAAAGCGGCATTACTATTATGATTTTTTCTATACAGGTGGCATCGGTGGAGAATATTTTATTAGTCCACCAAATGGTAGTTATGAATGGAATGTTGTTCTTCAAATAAATCGTATTATTCTTTCGCTTAGTTATGGGCGGGATGATTATTTCTCGCATGGCTGGAATGTCTTGCTAGGTGTAGATGCTTTTGAAAATAAGTTTTTCAAGGTTGTTCCGTTTGTGGGCGGAAATAATGCTTTGATGGCTGGTACGCAATTTGAATTTAGACCATGGATTTCTGAATTAGGGCGTGAAGCTCCAATAGGGTGCTATTTATCCATCAAAGCGAAGTATGTTTTTAAATATGGTGAAAAAGGTGGTGAAGCCGACGACGATGAAAAACATTCCAAGCATAGATTCTATCTCGGTGTAGGCTTCCACATTTGGTAGCGTTTATTCGAATTTCGTTATCACGTCCAGAGTGTCGCCGCGACCGTACTGGTCTTTATAGACAAGTTTCCATGTAATGGTTGAGTCCTTGTAAGAATGAAGCGATTTGTTGAAAAGCTGATAGTTGTAAACACGGGCTTTTTCGGGCAATTCTTCAAAAATGACGTTACGATATTGTTCGTTGGGGATGGGACGATTTGATGCACTCCGATATTCAAGGGTGCACATTTTTTTCTTTTTAGAAATTTCTTTAACGACGGCTTTCGGAAAGTCTTTTCGCCATTCGAAATCTTTAGGTAGCCCAATGGGTTCTATACTGTAATTAGATTTGAATGTCAGCAATGCTGAACAGGATGTGTTTGGTAAAACAGAAAAGACTTTTGCCACGGAGTCTCGATTAAATTTTGGAATTTCTGCTGTAGGAATGTAGTTTGTGATAGCTTCTTTTCCAAAGTTTAGATTTTTATATTTCGCTTTTGAAGAATTGTCCTTGTGGTAAGGATAATTGCATTGTTCCCACTTGCTGGCTGATACTCTACGAACGCATGAAAAACGATTGCCGAAAATTTTACAATCAGAAGGATGCCAAATAGTAGTATCCCCTCTAAAATCAAGAATACGATAAAAGAGGGTATCTTTTGATGAACCTGTTTCATTTGCGGAATCGAAGCACTTTGTGGGTGTGTAGTTTTGATTTACTTCGAATTTTGTTGTGATATCTAGCGTGTCGCCGCGACCGTATTGATCTTTATAGACAAGTTTCCACGAAAAAGTAGTGTCCTTATACAGGAGTGAATAGTTAAGTAGTTGGTATTCATAGATTTCTTTTTTTTCGGGTAAATAACAGAAATCAACATCTAGTCTTGGTTGATAAGCTATTTTTTTATTAGTTGAATGAATCAGCTTCAGTTCTTTCGGTGGTTTCGATAATAAATTTTGTAGAGGTTTGTATGTGTTTTGTCCTAATTTGCATGTATTTTGTCCTGCTGCGTTTTTATGAATGTGCATTTCATGAGCATTTCGTTTCTTCCATTTAAAATCATCAGGAATTCCAATAGCTTCGATTTTATAATTTGAACTGAATGTCAAAAGTTTGGAACATGGTCCTCCAGATATATAAGAAAAAAACTTTGCGACGTTTTTTCGATCGAATGCAGGAATATCTGCTATAGGAATATAATTTACAATGGCGTTTTTACCGAAATTTAAGTCTTTATAATTATTCGAGTCTTTATAAATGACTTTTTGCTTTTTTTTATGATTTGTATCGGTTTTTTGCCATTTGGTCCCAAATAACTTTTCAAAGAAATCATGTTTGCACGTTTTTCTGCACGAAAACGAAGAATCACGAATAACACAGTTGGCTGAATCCCACACAGAGATATCTCCATTAAACTCTAAAATTCGATACATGGTCTTGGTTTTTGGAACCGTGCTGTCAGAGGTGCTTGCTGTATTATTGGAAACGCTAGCTATATTTTTATCGTGAACGACTTGCACGTTATCGTTTTTAAAAACGAAGAACAACAATATGGCTAAACAAACCAGCCCGAAAATGACAATAAACTTTTTTTTCATTCCAAAACCCAATCGTTAATAATCACAACCGCAAAATACAAAAAATGGAGCAATGGGGCGGATAAATTTTTTTCTACATTTCCCTCTATGCTTACCATTTCGGAATTCCTTCAAGAAAATTCGTTCCCTGCGATTTCGCTTTTTGAAAATGCTGATAACGAGGCCATTCACGTCAATGGCGCGTCGGTTCCGCTTGCTTCGATGATGGTGGCGAATCGTTTCTTGAAAAGCCCGCAGAACATTCTGGTGATTGCGAAGGATTACCGCAGTGCCGAAGTCTGGGTCGAGAATCTCGAAAGCATGGTGGGCGAGGAGTTTATTCGCTTTTTCCCGTCGCTCGGCTTGAAACCTTACGAAATCAAGGTACCGTTCGAGGGAGTGCTTGAAGAACGTCTAAAGTTTTTCCGCGATGTTTCGCATACCGAAAAGCCGTTTGTTGTCGTTTGTCCGCTGGATGCATTCTTGATGAAACTCCCGGAACCGGGCGAAATCATGCGTCAGGTGCGTACGCTCCGCGTTGGCGACCAGCTGGAGCCTTCGTCTTTACGCCCGTGGTTCCTCGATCACGGTTTTACGGAACAGCCGATGGTGAGCGGCGTGGGCGAGTTTTCGATTCGCGGTTGCATTGTCGATGTGAACTGCTTGCTTTATCCGCACCCGATCCGTATTGAATTTTACGGCGATGAAATTGAATCCATTCGTGCGTTTGACATTTTCTCGCAGCGCTCGCTGGAGCAGATGACGCATATTGAATTTTTCCCGATGGGTGAATTTACGGTACCTGAATCGGTGATGGCGGGTGAGGAATGTTCTGCAGAATCGCTTTGGTGGCATCGTCCGAATCACCAGCGTTTGGTGGCGAGCCTTTTGGATTACATGCCGCGTGCATCGCTTGTCTTTGAAGAACTTTCGTTGCTTTCGGAAACGGCTTCGAAGATGTATGGTGCGTTCCGAGGCGCTTACGATGAAGCTCGCGTGGCTGATGCTGGAATTGCGGCCCCTGCGGATTTGTGGTTCAAGATCGGCGAACTTTCGCGTTTGTTCGTTGGTCGTGCGTCGCTCGATATGACTCGTGTCAAAGTCGATGATGGCAACTGGCACGAAATGCACATGCGTCCGCAGGACTTTACTTCGAACGGCACGGATGCAGTCGCCAAAGAAATTGAAGAATTCTACGACAAGGGCGGTCGCGTTTATGTGATGGCGCAGACGCTTGGCGGCGTGAACCGCTTGCGTGAAATTTTTGATGGCTTACCCGTCGAAGATTATTTTATCGGAAATTTAAGCGAAGGCTTTTGGCTCGAAGACGATAATGTCGCGTTCCTCACGGAATCGAGAATTTTAAACCGCCATGCGAATAAAGCTCGTAAACATAAGATTGCGGGCTCGGTAACGAATGCGTTGATGGTGGAATCGCTCAATCGCGGTGACCTTGTGGCGCATGAAGACCACGGCATTGGCCGCTACTTGGGCCTTGTCCGTGTGGAAGTGAATGGCGGTATGGTCGACTGCGCTTTGCTCGAATACGATGGCGGCGACCGTTTGAAGTTCCCTGTTTCGGACTTGCAAAAAATTGAACGTCTCGACCGTTCGGATGATGTAGAAACAAAGCTCGACCGCCTTGGCAGCAAGACTTGGGAAAACATCAAGAAGCGCGTCAAGGAAAAGGTCATCAAGATTGCACGCGATCTCGTGGAACTTTATGCGAAACGCGAACTCGTCGAAGGTTTCGGTTTCCCGCCCGATGGTAACATGCAAAAGGAATTTGAGGATTCGTTCGAATACGATCCGACGCCAGACCAACTCCGTGCTACGGCTGACATCAAGCGCGATATGGAAAGCCGTCGCCCGATGGACCGCCTCATTTGCGGTGACGTGGGCTTTGGAAAAACGGAAGTTGCGATGCGTGCGGCGTTCAAGTGTGTGGCCTCCAACAAGCAGGTGGCGATTCTTGTGCCGACAACGATTCTTGCGGCACAACATTACGAAAACTTCTGCGAGCGCTTTGCCGCTTACCCGGTCAACATAGCTTTGATGAATCGCTATAAGAGCGCCAAAGAGAAGAAGGAAATCTTCAAGCAGGTTGCCGATGGTTCGGTGAACATAGTGATTGGAACGCATGCGCTGTTGTCGAACAAGAGCGAGTTCAAGGATCTCGGACTTTTAATTATTGACGAAGAACAAAAATTCGGCGTGAAGCAAAAAGAAAAACTACGCCAGTTCAGACTTTCTGTGGATACGCTCAGCATGAGTGCAACGCCGATTCCGCGTTCGCTGCACTTGAGCATGA
>CAMJNF010000104.1 GCA_946407235.1 uncultured Fibrobacter sp.
TGTTCACCAGGCCGAGTTCCTTGTAAGAAACTGCCATTTGTTTTACCTCTTGATTTGATTGGCGACTTGCGCCGCCGGTTTAAAGTTACGCGCTAAATTTAGCAAAATATTTAAGGTTTTAGGGGTTAGGTTTTAGGGATTAGGGGAAATAATCGCGTCTAGCCACCTATTTATGACGCACGTAGTGCGTGACACTATACCTAATACCTGTTACCTATAACCTACTTCACCTTTTGGGTTCTATCGGTAATCACCAAGTCCACGCGGCGGTTCTTCTGGCGACCTTCCTTGGTGGAGTTGTCCGCAATCGGCATGGTCATGCCAAGGCCCTTGGCGGTGAGGCGTGTTTCGGCAATGCCTTGTTCCACGAGGAAGTTCATCACGTTTTCGGCACGCTGCTGAGAAAGTGTCATGTTGAATTCTTCGGAACCGGTGTTGTCGGTGTTACCTTCGATAGACACGTCAAATTGCTGGTAAACGGAGAGGATACCGGCAATCTTTGCAAGGCTTGTCATGAGGTCGGTCTTCAAGGTGGCTCGGCCCACGTCGAACAAAATGTCGGACATCGAGAGGATGATACCGCGAGCGTCCTTGGTCACCTGGATCATCTGGGACTGGAGTGCGTTTAGCTTGTCCATAGCTTCGTTCTTGCTGGCTTCGAGCTTGTCCTTTTGAGCTTTGATGGCCTGCTTTTCGGCTTCGAGGTCAGAGACCTTGCCGCTACGGGCTTCGCCAATTTGTTCCTGGATCGCTTCGATGGTGCGGTTTGTAGCGGCTCGCTTTTCCCAGTTTTCAGAAATGTGGTTTTGGAGTGCCTGTGTTTCGCCTTGGAGTTTTGCAATTTCTGCGTATTTTTTGCAGTTTTCCAAGAAGGTCGGAATCAGCTTGGAATCGTCATCGTCGGCGTAAATCGTTTCGAGAGCGCTCAATGTGCCAAAGCCTTCGGCTAGCGTAAGCTTTGCTGCGTAAGCGTTTGCTGGCATGTTGGTTTTCGCATCGTCTAGAGCGAGTCGGCACTGGTCTACCGGGGTGATAGCAGCATTTTCTGCGGCAAAACTCATGGATGCGGCGAGGGCGCCGAGAGTCAAAATCTTAATCGTCTTCATTTTTGCGGCTCCTTACTTCTTGGTTTCCTTTTCGAGAATGCTCTGGTACAAGACCTTGCGTTCTTCGTCGGCGCGGAGCGCTTCTTCAAGTTTCTTGTCTTCGATTTTAGCCTTTTCGTTTTCTGATTTGGCTATGGCGAGTCGCATGTCGAGTTCACTTTGTTCTGCAAGTGCCTGGGCTTCTTCAATTTTTCCATCGTCTTTCAAAGCCTTTGCCTGAACCAGCTTGGAATAAGAGTTCGAGGTTATGCCTGCATCGAGTTTGGTTTCGTTGACGAGTGAACGTGTAGCGTCGGCTTGCCCGAGAGAACGGTTGATTCCGCTCTGGCTACCCGAGCAGCCGGTAAGGGCCGCTAGTGCTAGCGTTAAAGAACATGCGAATATTTTAGCCTTCATTGGGGCTTCTCCTATGATTGATAATCCGCGCTAAAATTACATTTTGGTTTATTAAAAAAATCTTTCAACCACCCAAAAACTTTTTTTACTTGCATATATATGGAGATTTGTATAGATTGAGTTTGTGTACAGGAAGAGGTTCTATGAACAATTTTGTAAGAAACACACTCTTTTCAGGAATTTTTTCCTTCTTTGTTTCTGGCGCTTTTGCTGGCAATATTGATTATCACCTGAACAAATCCGCAAATCCAAATAACGACGAGCGCGAGGCTTATGCGCTTATCGAGGCTGCTATGGATTCGGCGGTTTTCTTGTACAACAAGTATTCGGACCTTTCAAAGCATATCGAGGTTTACTACAGCACGGGCGTTCCGACCGCAGAGGCTAGCAGCAATGGCGACTTGCGGTTTGGGAAGGATCGTAATTATATGTACGTGGGCACGGCTATGCACGAGATGGCCCATACCATGGGTATGGGTACGACCTCGGAATACAAGGCCATGTTCAAGGATGGCGTGTTTCAAGGTGAAAAGGCCGAGGCACTTCTCAAGGAAATTGATGGTCCGGATGCAGTACTGAAGGGCGATAGCCAGCATTTTTGGCCTTATGGCATCAATTACCGCAGTGAAGTCAAGTCTGAACAGGACTTGATCAATCATGTGAAAATCGTAAATGCGATGTACCAGGATATTTTCAAAGAAGCGCTTTACAAGTCCAATGTGAAGCTGATTTCTGCAATTTCTGGCAAGTGCATGGGAATGACTCAGGACAACGCTCTGGAACTCATGGATTGCGATGGGGAAGGGGCTACAATCGACCTTTATTCCATTGGCGATAATCCGGTTACGTACCGCATCCAGTTTGGCAAGCGCGTCTTGGACATCCCGAATGAATCGACTGCAGCAGGCGTTACGCTAGGAACTTATCACTGGAATGGCGGCAGCCACCAGAAGTTCATGATGCAGGGCGCTCCTGAATTGCAGGTCTCGTTGCAGATTCCTCTTTCGAAGGGCTATACGTACCAGCATATTTATTTGCAAAACTTGAAGAGTTTCCTTTATCTACAGGCCTCTGACAACAAAGTCGTGCAGAACAAGAGAGTTGCTAGTGACGATCCGAACAAGGATTCGTTCTTATGGCTTCTTGCAGAAACGTTCTATGATTCGACGCAGTCTCCGGTATCTATTTCCAAGCGCAGAATTCCAAACAAGAATTTGGAAGAATCGATGCCAGAGCGATTGTTTGACGCGCTTGGGCGAGCTGCTAGCCAGATCCGCCGCGGTGTAACTTCAAGACTTTTGAAAAGCAATTAAGAGGAATGTCCCTGGATCCCATCGGGACTTCGTCCCTCTAGGATAACTAGTTCGAGGATGACGGTTATGCCTTGACGGAGATGCCCGCTCAGTGGCGGGCATGACATTCTAATATGATGAATGTGGGGTAGACAAAAAAAGACCGCCGGAGTAGCGGTCTCTTTTGAATTCTTATTTTTCGAGAATTAGAATGCGTCAGCTGCTGCATCGCTTGCTTCGGCAACTGCATCTGCAGTCGGAGCAACTTCTGCGACAGAGGCCTTTACTGCATCTTCGGTCACGTCATTGACACCCTTTTCAACCATCGTAAGCTTATGTTCCTTGAAACGGTTCATAGCGATGGTGGTGGGCTTCTGCGTGAGCTGGATGTAACCCTGCTTGGACTGATTGTTGATGAAACGAGCTTCGTGAGCCATCATGACAACGGCGCGGAAAACCGAGCCTTGGCATTCTTCACTAGCGTAGATATCATCAAGATAAACTCTTTGAGACTCAGCCATTAGGTACCTCGAAAAATTTTTAGAAGAGGGAGAGGGATTCGAACCCTCGTTACCGTAAGGTAAACACGCTTTCCAAGCGTGCGCCTTCAACCACTCGGCCATCCCTCCATTAGGATGTGCGCCAATTATAACTTTTTATTTTTCGTTTGTCAAGGGATGTTGTTGAAATTTTCAAAAAAAAATGATTTTTTTTGAAAATTTAGTGGTTGGTAAACAGTGGTTAGTAAACAGGAATGTAAAGGAAACGTTCTTATAGCAATCCTAACCACTAACCACCAATCACTAACCACTAATTCATAATTTACCAAGTTCATCCCAAACCACTTGCATCAAGGGTTCCAGCGTTTTGGGCGTGAAATCGAACTTGATGTTTGCTGTTGCGAAAAGCTCAGGAATCGGACGGCTGCTGCCCAGGCTTTCGGCCTTGAACAAGTCATCGATTGCCTTTTGCGGATCTTTCTTGAAGTTTGCCCACACTTGCAATGCGCCAATCTGTGCTATGCCGTATTCAATGTAATAGAACGGGCATTCGAACAGATGCAGCTGCTTTTGCCAAAGGTTCCTGCGCACTGCTTCAAGTCCGCTGTAATCGATGCCTGCATCGTAGCGGTCCATGATTTCGCTCCAGATGTCGCTGCGGTCTTCGGCTGTGTGTTCCGGGAAGCTGTAAAGACGATGTTGGAAACTGTCGATGCTCGCGACCCATGGGAACAGCCAAATCACGTCGGCAAGTTCGCCTTCGGTACTGCGTGCAATCGCTTCGTGGTCATTGCCATAGAACGGCTTCAGGTTCGACATGCCGATGAGTTCCATGCTCATGCTCGCGACTTCAGCAAATTCAGCCGGGACATCGCGGTAAGCTACAATCGGCTGGTTTGCAAGAGCGAATTGATGGAACGAATGGCCTGATTCATGCAAGAGCGTGTAAATGTCACGGTCCGTGTTCGCCGAGTTCATGAAAATGAAGGGGAGACGGCTTTCATCAAAACCTATTTGGTAACCGCCCGGAGCTTTTCCGAGCCTGGAATCCGGATCGATAAGCTTTTTCGCCTGCATTTCGCGCGCCCATTTGCCAGCCTGCGAATGAATGCTTTCGAAAATGCAATCGACTTTTTCGATGAGTTCGTCACCGCTTTGGTAGGGCTTAAGAGGCGGCCTGCTCAGCGGGTCAACGTCCAAATCCCATGGACGGAGCTTTGTAAGCCCCATCTTTTGGGCTCTGCGTTTGTACATTTCCTTTTGCAACGGGAGAACGAGCTTCTCGATGCTTTCGTGGAAAGCTTCGCAATCGGCTGGGGTGTAGTCAAAGCGATGCTTTGCAAGGAATATATAGTCTATAAAGTCCTTGCAATGAGCATTCTTGGCAATCTGCTTGCGAATTGCGAATAAATTGTCATAAGACTTGTCTAACGCTTCTTTGTCCTGGAGACGGCGTTCCCACATGGCTCGCCAGGCGCGTTCACGAAGGTCGCGGTCGGTCTTTTCCATGTAGGCAGCGAGTTGCTGCATCGTCTTAACTTCACCATCGAATTCGACACTCATGCCACCAGTGATTTTCTGGTAAGCTTGAATAGCCTTGTTTTCTTCGGTCTCAAGCGGAATATTATCGGGGGAGAACAGATCCAAAGAAACCTGTACGCCCTTAAGCCATTCACCGAATTCTTCCTTGAGGGAATCCTTCGATGGATGAACCATCAACTTGCGATTCAACTTGTCGTCATATTCAATCATGAGAGGCTGAATATTTTCTACAAAGTCCGAGTAAGCTTTGGCGGCTTTTTCGTCACGAGTATTGCAAGTCATGGCGACGTAGCGTCTAGAGCTCACTTCGCCTAAAACCGATTCCAGTTCACTCCAGTCTAAAATCCATTGATGGAGCTTTTCTGTATTTACCGGGATCTCGCGCTGCAAAAGAGCGCGATACAATTTCGAAATTTCTTTTTCGTCATCCGGATTCAAATTTTCCGGAACAAAGTTGCGTTTTTTCATGTTTATTTTTACTTGATCAATTTACCGAGCCACTTGTTCACGAGAAGATCGAACAATCTGTCGCGGACGAGGTTCTGGAGTTTTTCGACATCTTCAGGCTTCACGTCTCTCTTGATTTCAACAGATTGAGAAACGGATTCTCCACCTTCGGTGAGGGAAACATCGATAAAACCAGCGATGCCGTAGTATTGAATTTCTTTAAACTTGAAGATTTTTGCATCCAACGGGAATGCGGCGTTGAAGTGCAAGTCGTTGTCACCCGGAGCAAGCTTGATGGTGTCCTTGAGCGTAAGCGGGACTGTTACGAGCGTATCGAACTTGATATCGATCTGGAGTTTGTTGATCCACAAGGTGTCCTTGCCTGTGTTATTGGCGTTGATGTAAACGTCAAAGTTGGCGTTACCGAGATTCTTGTTGATGATATTCTGCGATAAATCCTTGACCAGCATGACGGCCTTCGGGTTCGGCAAGAATCCGTTCATGCCGTTATTCACGAGTTCCATAACGTCATCATAGACATCGACGTTATCGAATGTGAGGTCCTTGTATTCGAACTTGGTCTCGATGAGAATTTTGGCTGCCTGAAATTTCTTTATCAAAGAGCAACCGGTGAATGTTGCTGCCACAAGAGCCATAGCGCATGCGACAACGACAGGTAATGTAAAGCGTGAGAATTTGGTTTTCATATTATCTCCTTGTTTAACATTATTTATTATAAAAAATTTTTTTGACTTTGTTCACTTCTGTTTGAAATCTGTAAGTGTTTGTATGAGTTTCTGTATGTCAATAGGCTTTGCCAAGTGCCCGTCCATGCCTGCTGCAAGGGCATTTTTTCGGTCTTCTTCAAAAGCATTTGCGGTCATGGCGATAATTGGAATACGCGATTTTTTTCGATCTTTCAACTTGCGTATCTGCTTGGTGGCTTCGTAACCATTCATGCGGGGCATTTGCACGTCCATCAAAATAAGTTCATATTCGCCCGGGGCGGACTTACGAATTTTATCGACTGCAAAATCACCATCGGTTGCTGTATCGACAACCAAACCCTGTTCTGTCAGTATTTCTTCTGCTATTTCGCGGTTCATTTCGTTATCTTCGACGAGAAGGATCTTCATGCCGGTGAGCGGAATCGATGAAACCTTTTTTTGTTCTGTTGCTTTTGTCTTGAAATCGTTGTTCCATTTCATCGGAAGGAAAACCGTAATCTTTGTGCCTTGACCTTTTTGAGATTCAATATTGATAGAGCCTTCCATAAGGTCGGTTAGTTTTTTCACGATGGTCATGCCAAGGCCTGTCCCTTGGATGCGACTGACGGTGGTGGAACTTTCGCGCGAGAACTCGTCGTAGATGTGCTTGAGAAATTCGGAACTCATGCCTATGCCTGAATCTTCAACTGTAAGAGAATAAAGGCCGTAGCCTTCACGGTCGCATTTTTGTTCATCGAACGTACACATGATGGTTCCGTTTTCGGGCGTGTACTTGATGGCGTTTCCGATTATGTTCGCGGCAATCTGGTTGACTCGATCTCCATCGATAATGACATTCTTGTGTTCGATGTTTGTGATTGTTGCGGTAAATAAGATTCCCTTTGTTTCTGCGTGTGTGCCGTATGTTGTCGATATTGCCTTGATGATATTTTCGAGGTCGCATTTCTGTTCGTTCAAGATAATTTTCCCTGATTCGATTCGGGACATTTCAAGAACTTGGTTTACAAGCGACAGAAGTTGCTTGCCTGCGATATCTATTTTGTCTAAATATCTTTTGACGGTTTCACGATCATCGATATGTTTTTTGGCCATTGCGGTAAAACCCATTACCGCATTCATTGGTGTTCGAATGTCATGAGACATATTGAACAAGAACGTTGTCTTCGCTTTGCTTGCTTCACGCACAGAGCTCAGCGCTTGAGTTAGTTTGCGGTTGGCTTCTATTTCTTTTGATTTTTCCGCGGTTATATTTCTGAATAAAATAATTCCTTTTTGTACAAGATTATTTTTAATTTCGACAGGAATGTAAACCATTGTGATGTACTCTTTGGATCCGTTAGGTTTGGTACTGCAAAATACGACACTTGGGATTTTTTTTAAAACTTTGCGTTCCTTGATTGCGGTTTCAAAGAAGTATCTAAAGTCATCCCCATTTTGCATGTCGTCGTTTGTCTTTATAAATCCTTGTTCCAGATTATCTAACTGTCCTGTTCTCGGGAATGGCATGGGTATGATAGAGAGGTCTTCAAAAGTTCCTTTTTCTGCATCGACAAAAATCATAGCTCTCGCGATTTCGTTCTCGGCTTTGGCGATGTAAGCGGCAAGGCGATTTTCACGAGAATCGGAACGACGGATAATGAACTGAATTATCAAAAGGTAAACAATGTAGCCGACAAAAATGAAAACAAGCAACAGTTGCAACGTACGGCCTGCTTGGATGCCCATTAAATAAAGGTTGTGCGCGGCTTCGGCCGGGAAGTTCGAATAAATGCTCAAGGGTATCGTGTGAAGCGGAGCTATGTAACCTTGAATTTCTTCTGAGGCATCGGTGAACGTGAAACTCGATGGAAAACGGGTCGTATAAGCTCGGATGATTTTGTTTCTGTTTTCTTCATCAAACTTGGATGTGTAAAGGAAACTTTTGAAGTTATCGCGGGGGAGACCTTGAATCGAGGTTTGCAGGAATTTCATGGATTCCAAGGCGATGAAGGTTTTCCCGTTTGTACTTACAATGCCGGCAGATGCGTTTGCACCATAGACCTTGTAATCAAGAAATCTCTTGATTGTATTTTCATCAAAAGAGGAGGTGAGAACGCCGATGATTTTTCCATTGACAAAAACGGGCGCATAAAATTCAATGTATCCCGTTAATGAATCTGTAGGCATCACAATGGAAATACCGCTATAGCCCTTCATGCCTTCGATAAAATACTGCTTGCTTGTAGATTCGATTTTTTCACCCGAAGACATCAAGGCAACGCCGTTTGTATCTGTAAGATAGATGTGGTCGAACTGAACTTTCTTTTCGATTTCGGCCAGTAAAAAACTATTCATCTTTCCTTGCTCGATATCGTTTGAACTGAGCTTTGCAAGTGTTTCAATTGACTTTAGCGAATTGGAAAATATGTCATCGATTTTATCCGCGATGGCGAGAGTGATATCTTTGATGTAGTCCTTATTTCGTGATGTTACAGCCCTTTTGTCTTCTTCTTGAAATGTCGTAAAAGCAGCAATGACCCAATACACGACAAGAATAAGCGGTGCAAACCTTATAATCGAGTACTTTAATTGTTTGTTTTTGGGTCTTTGAAAAATATGCACGTTGCTCCCCGGCCTTTTAACAGAAATATAAACTAAAAGTTTCAATATTAATGGGAGAACGCCGAAAAATCAAAGAAAAGCCCGTTTGGGTGCTTGGTTTCAAATTTTTTTTGATTTTTTACATCAGATGTCTTCTTTTTGGCGAAAAAAATGTAGTTTTCTTATTGGTCAATTATTCCAACTTGGAATAGTGGTAAAATTAAGGAATTTAAATGAATCGTTACGATCTTGTATTGCTCGGCCTCATTTTGGAGCACGAACGCAGTGGGTACGATATTATCACGGAAATCCGTGACAGGGAACTCGACCGTTGGGCTAAGATTAGCACCTCTACTGTATACAATAGACTGATAACGCTTGAAAAGAACGAATGCATCGTCGGACATTCCGAACGCGATGGAAACCGCCCGGAACGCATGGTGTTCAATATTACCGACAAGGGTAAAGACGTACTCCGTAAGGAAGTCCTCAAGCATTTGACCGGATTCAACGACGATCCTCGTACGCTTGGTTTTGCGTTCCTTTACGGAGCCGACAACAAGGAAGTTATTCGCACGCTCGAAGTGCATGAAAGACGTTTAGTTCAGGAAATCGAAAATCTTGAAAAGATGATTGCCGAAGAGCCGCGTCCGACGCTTTACCCCGAAGGCCCGTTCCTCAACTGCATGAGCCGTGACCACATTCTCGTGGAACTCAAGTACGTGCGTGCGGCCATTGGCATTTTGCGTGACCCGGTCCGCAGCCAGAAACTCGGCGGATATTTCTATATCAATTTTGGAAACAGAGATTTCGAAAAGTTTGATGAGTAGAGGTTAGACGAAAGAACGGGCTTACGCCCTACAGACTAGAGACGAAAGAGAAATAATGGCGCTTCGCGCTAGTAAAAACATTGGTTAAATGAATAACTTTCTCTCGTCTCTCGTCTCTCGACTCTCGTCTAATTTCTAAATTTACCTCGCAAAAGTTTAAAGGATAATTCCGAATTCAGAACTTCGAATCTCAGATTCCGAATTCCAAATTCCAAATTCCGAATTTAAACACAACCCCCTCTCTAACGGAGATAAAATGGCTACAAAAACAGTGAAGAAGAGCGCTGCAAAGAAGGCCCCGGCAAAGAAGCCCGCAAAGGCCGCTGCCCCGAAGTATGGCTACTTTGATGACGCTGCAAAAGAATACGTGCTCACC
>CAMJNF010000105.1 GCA_946407235.1 uncultured Fibrobacter sp.
ACCTCGAACGCCGCGTTGTTGAAGGCGAACGTCTCTACGGTTCTGTGACCGCAGGTGACATCGCTGAAGCTATCACCAAGGCTGGTGTCAAGGTTTCCCGTGCTCAGATCGACCTTGCTGAACCGATCAAGCAGCTCGGTGTTTACACCGTGACTGTCAAGGTCTTCAGCGACGTTGAAGCACAGGTTAAGGTTTGGGTGGTTGCAGAGAAGGCTTAATTAGCGTCTCGAATTCCAATTCAACTTTGAAAACCGTCCCTTCTGGGGGCGGTTTTTTGTCTTTATTGCACCATTTTACAACGTTTTGACGATGTGGATAGTTGAAAACGTAAGTAAAAAATTATATTTTAGTGTGGGTTTGATCAAAAGAGAGTGGTTTATGATTATGATGAAAAAAATTGCAATGCTAGCTCTTACCGCTTCTGCGGCGTTTTCAAGTGCTTTTGCGGCCGATGAATGTTCGGTCTCTTTGGATGGTGACTTTGTTTTTTCGGGTTACCAGGTAAAACCTTCAGTAGAAAAAGTTAGATGTGGGGAAGAAGAGTATACCGAGTTCTCTAGTGTTGTTTATGGAAAAAACATAAACGCAGGTGCTGAAGCCGGTTCTGTTACAATAACTTTGACTAACGGCGATATTATTGAACATAAATTCGAGATCAAGCGAAAAGGGATTCGTTTGATTGCCGATAATTGCGAAAAAGAACTTGGTGGCTCGACTCTCAAATGCGGTGAAAATGAGAACCCGACTCTTACATGGACTGTTGATGAAAAAAATAGTGATTTGTCTACTCTCAACCCGGATACTTTGAGCCATTTCTTAGCTGAATTGAATGAAAATGTGAAGTTGGTTGTTGCCGACGGTGAGGAAAATGTCGGTGTTACTTTTGAAATTTCTGGTGATCCGACCGTTAATTTGGCATCGCTTTTCTCAAACTATAATGTTATTGTGAAAAGTGGAAAAATGCTTATCACCAAGACAAAAATCCATATTGTAGTAACAAGTGCCGGAAAAGTCTATGGTAAAGATGATCCGAAGTTTGAATATGCTATCCATGGAAATATCGCCCCTGCCGATTATAGCAAGTTAGGTGAAATAACTTTGTCTCGAGAATCTGGTGATGATGTTGGTAACTATCTCATTAATGTTTCTCTTAATGGCAAACTCCTTGCCGATAAGCCTGGCAAGGCAAGTGAATGTGAAGAGGCTTATTGCGTGGAAACGGATGATTATTACATTTACGCCATTTATGGAACGCTTGTTATTCAACCCGCATCAGCAATGGTAACGGTTAACAGCGTCACTAAGTCTTATGGCGATGCTACTCCTGAATTTTCTTATGAGGTAACAGGCCTTGTGGGAGATGATAAACTCGAGGATGTAGAAATCACTTGTGCAAGTTGTTCTGCGACAGGCCTTGAAAATGGTGGCAAGTACGTTCTTTCTGCTAGCGTGAACGCCAAGTCTAACCCCAATTACAAAGTGTCGACAGCGGACGGTTCACTTACGGTTTTTCCGAAAGCGGCTACCGTAACGCTTGAAGATGCCGAAAAAACTTATGGCGACAAGGACCCGGAGTTTAAGTATACCGTGGATGGCCTTGTAGAAGGTGAATCTCTTAAAGGTGCTAAAGTAACTCGTGACGAAGGTGAAAACATTGGTACATATGACGTGAACCTTAGTTTTGCTGAAGGCTCCAACCCGAACTACAAGTTGACCGTTGTGCCAAGTACCCTTACGATTACGCAGAAAGAAGTGACCTTGAAGGTTACGGACATTACCAAGAAGTTTGGTGAAAAAGATCCTGAACTTGAATTCACGGTCGATGGTATTGTTAAGTTTGGTGATGAAGAAGACGTGCTGAAGGGCGTTGCTTTGAAGCGCGAAGCTGGCGAAGATGCTGGTGAATACGCTATTACCGCAACCGTCGATGCAAAGTCCAATCCGAATTACATTGTAAGTACCGAAGATGGCAAACTGACCATTACGGCCAATAACAACAAAATCGTAGTCACGATTAAGGGTCGTTCCGAAACTCTTCAATACGATGGTAAGGAACATACTGTGAAGGGCTTCGATATTTCTGTAAATAATGAAGCTTATTCCCTCAAGTTTGTTGAATATATTGGTGATTCTATTGTCACGGGCAAAAATGCGGGCAAGTACACAATGGGACTTGAGGCAAGCGCATTCCAAAATACTTCTGTGAACTACACCAATGTGACATTCAATATTACGGATGGTGTGTTGCAAATTGATCCGAAAAAGTTGGTGATTTCCGCTAAGCCTGATACCATCACCTATGGCGATGAAATCCCGGCTGAATTAGAATGGGTCGCGGATAGTCTTTTGGAAGGTGATGAACTCGACAATATCCATCTTTCTGTCAACAAGACTGGATTGCTTAATGCCGGTGATTATCCGCTTACATTTGATCTTAAGAATCCGACGAACCAGAATTACGTAGTCAGCAAGTATGAAACGGCGACCCTTACGGTGCTGCCGAAAGTTGTGACGGTGACGGTTTCTGATGCTGAAAAAGTTTATGGTGATCCCGATCCTGAAAGCTACAAGTATGAAGTGTCTGGACTCCTTGAGGGTGACCAGTTGCCGGAATTGATTTTTAGCCGTGAACCGGGCGAAAATGTGCTTAAGGATTCTGAAGGTGAAGATTCTACGTACCACATCTCTGCCGAGTTCAAATCTAGACCTAGCAAGAATTATAATGTAAAGATTAGACAGGGTGAATTTAAGATTCTTCCGTACCCCAAGAAGATTACAGTAGCCATTTTTGGTGAAGATGTTGTCATGAAGTATACGGGTGAAGAAATTACCGTTGATAAGAAATTCGATGTCGCTCTTATCCCGGACTTGGAATGCACGTTGCCTGAAGGTTATTCGTATTCGAAGGACTTTGTTGTCTATAAGGGTGAAAAGACCGTTACAGCTAAAGAAAATGGTTCTTACCCGATGGGCCTTACCGTGTCTGACTTTGTCAATATTTCTCCGAACTTCGAACATGTCAGCTTTGTTCTTTCGATTGACGGCAATCTCGTGATTGATGAAAAGGGACCGGAGATATCTTTGGCTACAGTAAAGGGCGTTAAGACATTTGGTCTTTCTTCCATGAATCGCCGCATTCAGGTTAGCGGTTCTGCGATTGGCGAACGTTATGCCGTTCACGATATGAAGGGTCGTGCCGTTCGCTCGGGCGTTGTCGAATCGGCTAATTTCGAAATTCCTGTTACGAATGCAGGGGTTTATATGGTTCGTGTAGGCGCTTCTGCGAAACGAATTCGCGTCAAGTAGCCATTAGCCTAGAATTTTGATAAAGAAAGTTCCGGATTTGTGTCCGGGACTTTTTGTTTTGACAACATTTTTTGCTATTTTAAGGACATATGCGCAAGTTTGCTCTTTTACCTTTGTTTTTAGGTCTCTCTCTCGCCCAGGCCTCTTTTGCCCAGGTGCGAGACCTTTTCGCTGAATTTGAAGAAGAAGCTACGGCACCTACGGCGCCGGCGACTTCTGCAACTCCCGAAGTGAAAACTCCGGCAGCTCCCGTAAGCTCTGCGGCTGTGGCGCCTGCAAGTTCTGTCTCCAAGGCTCCGGCAAGTTCTGCTTCGAAGAAGTCCAAGGCGAAGTCTTCGAGCAGCGTGGTTGCTTCAAGTTCTTCCGTGGCATTATCGAGCTCGTCTGAAGTTGTGTCGAGTTCATCTGAAGTGGTGTTGAGCTCGTCTTCGGTTCTTGTGGTCGAGTCCAGCTCGTCTGTGTTCGAAGCTCCGGTTGCAGTTGTTGACACTGCAGTTTTGGATTCTGCAACTCGTGATTCCCTGATGCGTGAGGCTGCTATTGCCGAAGCCGAAAGAGTTCGTGCCCAGGCTGATTCTTCAAGACGTGCCGATTCGATTGCTCAGGCTCAGATTGCTGGGCTCAATAGCGTGAGCAGTAGTTCTATAGAAGTCTCGTCTAGCGGCATGAGCCGTCGCGATCTTCTTGGTCCAGTCAAGGTATCCAAGGTGAACGGCATTGACGAAATGAAGGGGCGTTACAAGAACCCGCGCAAGGCTCTGTTCCTTTCTTTGTTGGTTCCGGGTGCGGGCCAGATGTACATTGGCGGTACGACGGCAACGTATGTTCGCGGTGGTGTTTACATGGCTTTGGAAGTCTTGTTGTGGAGCGGCTGGGGCTATTTCACAATCCACAAGTACAACCAGCAAGTGGATAAGTACAAGAATTTTGCCAAGGCCCATTATTCCATTGGTCGTTACGAATCTGCAATGCATGATCTCTACAATACGGATGCGGACCTTTACGGACAGGAATTCAGCAATCGCTACATGGGTACACGTAAGTCGTTCTGCGAGGCGATTTATGGCAATGCAAACCATGGCGGATGCTATCATGAAAAAGGCCTGTTTAGAGATGATCAAACTCATTTGACGAATTTCCCGAAGCCGAAAGAAACTTCGGATGAAAAAGAAAAGACGAACCTGGCTGTGGAAATGAAAAATTTCGGACGCTCGTTCAACAACGAATCTGAAGTCTTCCAGTTGATATCCGAAGGTGCTTATGTGCGCGGTTGGGACGATGTGCAAAACGAAGCTCTTGCCATCAATCTTGGTCTTGAAGATCCGAATTCCGAGACTGTTCCGCTTGGCGAATCTGAAAATATGATGAAGTATCGCGACATGCGCAATGATGCTAACGACTATGCGGACTTGCAGGCTTGGTTTATCGGTGGCTTGATTTTGAACCATATCATTTCTGCAGTGGATGCCGCTTTGACGGCTAATGCCCACAATAAGGTTCTTTACGAAGAGGACCTCTCTTGGTATGATCGTTTGCGTTTTGATAGCGGCGTTTCGTTTACACAATCCTTTGGTTGGGCTGTTCGTGCAAACTGGGGATTTTAATGCGCATCATTCTTGCCATATTGCTTGCGTCAGTTACCGCGTTCTCGCAGATCGTGGTGAGCGTTGATGAAAACGTTTACAAGAATAGCGATAAGAACGTGTTCTTGGCTGTTGGTGCATCTGCACTTTTGCCGGGCATGGGCGAGCTTTACTTGAACGAAAAACAGATGGTACGTCCGTTTTTGTGGACCGACCTCGCTTTGTGGGTCGCCGCAATTGGCTCTTACGTGGTGGGCGACCGCTATGTGACGTCTGCTCATAATTATGCAGTTCGCCATGCAGGGTTTAATGGCAAAAAGAGTGTGTCGCTCTTGAATACGGTAGGTTCTTACCGTAGCCGTTCGGGCGTGTTTGGACAGAACTCCTCGCCGGATATGGACGAAGACTACAACCAGGCGATGCTCCGTTCGGGCAAGAAGGTCGACGAAGAGTTCTCGAATGATATTCAATGGGATTGGGGAAGTTCCGACAATTTGGAATCGTCCAAGCATATTGAAGAGTTTAAGAGCCGCATGCGTCATTATCGTGTGAGCCGTATTGTTTTCCAGGTCTCGGTTGGAGCTTTGATTTTGAATCGTGTGGTATCCATGTTGGATGCGGTGCGCATTTACCGAGCCACTTCTATCAAGTCGTTTTCTGACAGAGTGCAGTTTGAGCCGGAATTTTATAACGATGGCGGAGCACTCCTGATGAATGTGAAATTTTAGGACAATTCGGAATTGGGAATTGGGAATTCGGAATGTCCGCTTGTCATGCAACTTTTTAAGCGACTCATGCATCTAAAGGGTGCGAAATTGAAATGCCGTGGATTCTTCCACCTTCGGTGTCAGAATGACGGACTAAAATCAAACCACTTCCTACTGTCTACATCCTACTTCTAACTACATATGAAACACCTTCTTCTAATAGCTCTCTCTTCTCTTCTGCTTGTCGCATGTGGTAGTAAAGACGATTCCGCCAAGGGCGCTCCTGGTGGCAAAGGTAATGGCGGAAAAAAGGGGGGCGCTCAGCGAGTGCTGAATGTCGAAGGTTATGTGGCGGAGCTTTCTTCGCAAGGCAAAAATTTCCAGACGATGGCGACTCTCGTGCCAAAGAACAGCGTTTCGCTTTCGGCGGCAACTTCTGGACGCTTGGTAAGCCTTACGGCAAAAGATGGCGCGATGGTCAAGAAGGGCACGCTCCTTGCTAAGATTGACGATTCCGAACTCCGTGCACAGCTCAAGCAGGCTGAATCGAACAAGATGCTTGCCGAGCAAAAGGAACAGCGTGTCCGCGGTCTTTTTGAAAAGAACGGAGCTACAAAGCAGGACTTGGAATCAGCAGAAGCTTCGCTCAAGTCTGCTCAGGCTAGTGTTGAATTGATTCGCGCTCAACTTGCAAAAACCGAAGTGCGTGCGCCGTTTAGCGGCAAGCTTGGATTTGTGGATGTGTCCGTGGGCGCCTGGCTCAATTCTGGAACGCCGATTGCTGAACTCAGTGAGGTCGATCGCCTCAAGGCAAAGTTTGCGCTCCCGCAGCGTTACGCTTCTGTCATTAAGGTGGGCGACAAGATTTCGCTTAAGGATGCCGAACGCAATGTCGAAAAGCAAGGCGTTGTGTCTGCGCTTGATGCCGTGATTTCTGAGAGCAGCCGTACTCGCCGCGTGATGGTCGATGTCGATAATGCGAAGGGCGAGCTCATTGCAGGTAGCTTTGTGAGCGTGAATGTCGCGATGGAAGCAAGCAAAGTGCAGAGCTTTACCATTCCGTCCGAAGCGATGATTCTCGACAGGGAAGGTGCTTATGTGTTTGTGAGCCAAGGCGGCAAGGCTAAAATCAAGCATATCACGACTGGCCTCCGTACGCCGATGTCTGTACAGGTGCTTTCGGGCCTTGATGTGGGTGACACGGTTATTGTCTCTGGTATTGTGAGCCTTCGTCCGGGTGCAGATGTAAAGATTAAAGGACTTCGCCACTCGATCAATTACGAGGTGGAGTAATGAGCGTAAGTCAGCTCTCTGTTCGCCGCCCGGTACTTATGACAGTGATGGCGCTTGTCATCCTGTTGCTGGGCTTTTTTGGATTGACATCGCTTGGTATTCGTGAATACCCGAACGTCGACTATCCTTTGATTCAGGTGCGTACTTCTTACCCGGGTGCAAACGCTGCCGTGGTCGAAGCGGAAGTCACGGAAATTTTGGAAGCTTCCATTAACAGTGCGTCTGGTATCAAGGCTCTCACTTCTACAAGCCGCGATGGATTCTCTTATATCAGCATTGAATTTGAAACGGGCATGGACTTGGAAGCGGCAGCAAACGAAATCCGCGACCGTGTAAGCCGTGTGCGTCGCCGCTTGCCGGATGATGTCGATGAACCGACCGTCTACAAATCCGATAGCGATAACGATCCGATTTTGATGGTGAGCTTGGTGAGCGATAAGCTTGACCCGATGGAAGTTTCTGAAATCGCGAACAACCACGTCAAGGAACGCTTGCAGACCATTAACGGCGTTTCGGAAGTGGCAATCTGGGGCGAAAAACGCCCGGTAGTGCGCTTGTGGATTGATCCCATCCGTATGCAGGCTCTGGGTGTCTCGGGCGCGCAGATGGCGGCTGCTTTGAAACAAGGTAACTTGGAACTTCCGTCTGGTTCGATTGAAGGTAGCGAAACGACGCTTTCAATCCGCACGCTTGGTCGAATTCTTGATCCGAAGTCCTTTGGCAATATTGCGGTAAAGACTGCTGCCGATGGAAATGTTATCCGCATTTCGGATGTGGCGGACATCCATTATGAACCGAAAGATACGCGTACAGGTTTTAGACGCAACGGCAAGAATTCCATTACGCTTGCGCTCATGGCGCAGCCGGGCAGTAACCATGTGGAAATCGCTAATGAATTCTACAAGCGCGTCGAAGACATTCGCCGTGAAATTCCCGAAGGCGTAGAACTGCTTTACGGTCGAGATACGAGTATCAACATTCGCGCATCTATCAAGGAAGTGGTGGAGACCATCTTTATTGCGTTTGTGCTCGTGATTGCGATTATTTTTGCGTTCCTTCGTGAGGGCCGTACGACGTTTATCCCGATGGTCGTTGTGCCGGTGTCTGTGATTGGAAGTTTCTTTGTGCTTTACCTCTGTGGCTTCAGTATCAATGTGCTTACGCTATTGGCGATGGTCCTTGCGATTGGGCTTGTCGTTGATGATGCCATTGTGATTGTGGAAAATATTTACCATAAAATTGAAGGCGGTTTGACGCCAAAACAGGCTGCTGTTGCCGGAACTAACGAAATCTTCTTTGCTGTGATTGCAACTTCTGTGGTGCTTATGGCGGTATTTGTTCCGGTGCTTGCTCTAGGAGGCACGACGGGGCTTTTGTTCCGCGAATTTGTGGCGGTGATGATTGGAACGGTGTTCCTCTCGACGCTTTGCGCTTTAACGCTTTCGCCGATGCTTTGCTCCAAATTCTTGAAGCATCAGAAAAAAGGCGCTTTCTATAAATGGACGGAACCGTTCTTTGAATGGCTCAACACGTTCTATTCCCGCTTGCTTGGCGGATTCCTCAAGTGGCGCTTGCTGTTGTTCCCGATTGTGGCTGTGCTTTTATTTGCGGCATATTTCTGCTTCAATAACATGAGTAGCGAAATGGCGCCGACCGAAGATGCGAATGCCGTGATGGTGAACATGAGCATGCCCGAAGGCGTAAACCTTGCAAGAACGAAACGCATGGCGGACGAGTTTGCTGACGAGGTGATTTCGATTCTCGATACGAATGAATATACGGAATTCCAGGCCGGTGCTTGGAACGCGGGTAACTCGAGAATGCGTTTGTTCTTGAACGATGACAAGAAGGCTCGTCGTCCGCAGAGCGAAATCGCAAGAGCGATCCAGGTGCTTGGTAATGAATATCCGGATTTGCGCGTGATGGTGTTTGAACCGCAGAGCATCAGTACGCAGCGTGGCGGGCTCCCGGTGCAGTTCGTGTTGCAAGCTCCGAACATCGAAGTGCTGCGAGACCTTGTTCCGAAATTCGAAGAAGCGGCAAGCAAGAGCCCTGTGTTTAGCGTGGTGAACAGCAATTTGCGTTTCACGAAGCCGGAACTCCACATCGAGATTTTGCGCGACAAGGCGAACGAAGAGGGCGTCTCAGTGAACGATATTGCACAGGCGGTGCAGCTTGCGATTAGCGACCAGACTTATGGCGATTACTATAAGGACGGCCGTCAGTACGATATCATTGGCGCTGTCGGTTACCAGTACCGCAATACGCCGGAAAACCTCTCGATGCTCACGGTCAAGAATGGCAAGGGTGAATTGGTGAGCTTGGATAACTTTATTACGTATAAGGAACAGTCTGCATCGCCGTCGCTTCCGCGTTACAACCGCTTCAGTGCGGCAACAATTCAGGCAGGCCTTGTGCCGGGCAAGACGATTGGCGACGGCGTGGAAGAAATGCGCCGCATTGCAAAGAAGCTTTTGAAGGATTATCCGAGCGTGAGCACAACGCTTTCGGGATCGTCGAAGGAATTCGAAGAAAGCTCTTCGGGATTGTATGTGGTGTTCTTGCTTGCGCTTGCGCTTGTGTTCTTGGTGCTTGCGGGGCAGTTCGAAAGTTTCCGTGCGCCGTTCGTAATTTTCTTTACGGTGCCGCTTGCACTCTCGGGTGCTTTGGTGAGCTTGTTTGTTACGGGGCAGACGCTCAACATCTTTAGCGAAATTGCTTTGATTTTGTTGATTGCTCTTGTGACGAAGAACGGTATTTTGATTGTGGAATTTGCAAACCAGATTGCCGAAAATACAGGATGCAGCAAGCTTGAGGCGGCTCGGATGGCGGCGGAACGCCGCTTCCGCCCAATCCTCATGACGAGCCTTTCGACGGTATTGGGCGC
>CAMJNF010000106.1 GCA_946407235.1 uncultured Fibrobacter sp.
ACGACGCTCCTCGGCAGGGGCGCCTTTTTGCTGGGCATCCGGGCCGGATTGTGCTGAATCCTGGACTAAATTTCGAGATGGCGCTCCGCGACCTCGAGGGCTTCGAGCGTATTTGGGTGATTTTTCAGTTCCACGAAAATGAAGGTTGGCGTCCGACAACGCGTCCGCCTGTGCCTCCGAAGGGCCGCGATCGCGTAGGCACTTTTGCAAGCCGCAGTCCTTATCGCCCGAATCCGATTGGGCTTTCGTGCGTACGCCTTTTGAAAATAGATGAACTTACGTTATATGTAGATGAGGCCGACTTGTTGAACGAAACGCCTGTACTCGATATCAAACCCTACATTCCGATGGCGGATGCTTTCCCAGATGCAAAAGCGGGTTGGGTCGAAGAGCAAGTCGGTGACTTGTGGGCGGTCGAAATGTCTGAAACGTTTGCCGAACAGAATCGTTGGATTGCAGAACGTAGTGCGTTTGACCTGGAAAGCTTTGCGCAGGTGCAGCTTTCGCGTGGAAATTTTTCCAAAGATGTTTTTGACAGTTCACGCCGTCGCTTGACGATTGACGAAAATGCAAAAACGGGTGTGCTTGCTTACCGTACATTCCGCATCCACTTTAGCTATGACGATGTTGCTCGCAAGGTTGTGCTCGAACGCATTGTTAGCGGTTACACGCCCGAAGACCTCCATTCTTCCGAAGACAAATACGGCGACAAAAAAATCCACAAGGAATTTGTGGATTTGTATAAATGAATTGCCGGCGATTCTCGTTTTACGAGAGCGTTTCTCACGGCTGTTTTTTGCTTGACTGAAGCTTTTTATTGGTGTACTCGTCGTAGTCTACATCGCTGCAATTCCATGTTTCTTTTAGCAAGAATGTTCGCTCGATTTTGGGACTTTCGGAAAGTTCACCGCAAAACTCGAACAGGAATCCGACGTGCATGTCAAACGGGCGCTGTTCGTAATCGCAATTGTCGTGGACTTCTGTGATGGCGATGGTGTCCTTTGAAATCTTGGTAAGCACATGTACTACGGGCGATGTGTCGATGATGTTCAGCACGTATAGTTGGCAACCGTCTTGGATCCTTGAAATGGTTCCGTCTTTTTCATAGAGCTTGCCGCCTATGGTCACTGCGGTTCTTAAGAACAATACGCCTAATCCGCTGGCGTTTTCAACGGTAATCTTGTGCAGACCGAGGGTTCTCAGCTTGGCCGTGTTTGCGTTTCCGGAGTTGTAGACGTCTTCTAGTTGGCTGTCGTAGGTTTTGTTGATGGCAAGGACGTTGTCATCGTAAGTGACTTCGGTGATGCCGTAATGTTTGAGATAGCTATCTAGTGTATATGAGGTCCCAGTGTCGGGATTGCCGATGGGGGTACCTTCTGCGCTGCCGGCTTTGCCATCCAATGGGATTGAATCGGTGCGGGATGGAGTCGGGGTTATCGTGACGGTCGAAGAGTCTTCGAGTGCCGATTGAGACGATGATGGAATGTTCGTGGCCGGGTTGGGAGTTGATGCACTACTCGAAATATTTGGCCAGCCGTTTTGGGAGTCTGTATTGTTGCCGGAGTCCGGTAAAAGTGACGTATCCGACGAACTGCTGGATTTCGTCTCAAGGGCGAACTGGTTTGGTTCTTCGGCGGTTCCTGCTATTTTGTCAGAACAGGCCGGGAGGCTAAATGCGGAGAATGCCGCGACGCTTACAGTCAAGAATTTATTGAACAACTTAGTCATTACCATTCTCCTTCGCCTTTCTTGTGAGAGGGAATAACTGTAAATTTAATCTATAAACTTGATCGATGTTCTTGTCGCCTGCGGCAATGCTTACGATTTTACGGCGGCATTCGTCGAGTTCTTTCACGATTTGTTCGTAGGAGTCCTTGGAAATTCCCATGGTGATTCCGCTAAAATTACGTTCGGTACGGGCAAGGTCTAGCGAATTTGCCGCAATTTTTGCCATTTCGCGGTGCATGTCGCGGATGGCGAGCTTGGTTGCCTCGGGGGATCCCTTGATGGATGTTTCGGTCTGGGTGTAGGTGTTCTCTCCGGTCTTGTTGAGGAACCCGGCCTTGACCAAAAAATCGAGGGACTGCTTGATGTCGGCGGCGGAAACGTCCGTGTAGCACATCTTGGCGAGTTCACCCGGTGTGGCGCCAGGCATGAGCGGGGCAAGTTCTCGTAAAACCGGGTTCCGCCAGCTTTCGTAAAATTCAAACAGGTCGCCTTCGACGACTCTGACCTTGTGGACTCTTGCAATTTCAAGCATTTCTTCGTAGGCGGCCTTCTTTTTCATTTCGTCCGTTTCTTGGCCGAAGTTGACCATCGCCCTGAAGTAGTCCATCTCGAATCCGACGAGCCCCATGGCTTGCCCGGTGCGCTCGACGCCGATGCGACTCAGGTTACTTTTCCCATCGCAGACGACTTTCATGTACGATGAAGATGTAAAGCCGGCGGCTTTGGAAAATTCTCGCCACGAGAAAACATGGCGAAGTTTTCTCTCTTCGTAGAAATCGCGCATGTACTGGCGAAAGTCGGAATATTCGATAATTGCTTTCATTTCGTAGTAAATATAAACAGTTTTTTACGGAAAAACAACATGGCTATGCAACAAAATGTTGTGAAAATTATGTAAAAAAGGTGTTTTTAATATAGAGTGGATGTTGGTTTGTTGTATATGCAACATTTGGAGGTTGCTCGAGGAAGTGTGATAAAATTTTTGTTTTTGAGAAAAAATAGGGAATTTTTGAACACTTTTGAGGAAAAAGAGTATTTTTCTTGATATGAGCGTGTTTGGATTCTATACTGAAGTTAATCTTGGGTGCGTCTGTATACTGATGCTATTATTATATAGTATCAAGAAGCTCCCGACTCCATTGCTGAAATACCCTCTATTCCAAAAATTGGTGTTATGGCATATTCTTTATTTTGTCAGCGATTCCTTGTGGTCTCTTGTAAACGATAGTGTAATTCCGAAAAATACTTTTAGCGTGTTGACGGTGAATTTCCTCAATGCCGCAATTCTGCCGATGGTTATGTATAGCTGTTTTGCATTTGCTGAAATGAGCACCCGGCCGGATATGACCCGCAAGCAAATCGAACATCTTCAGATGATATTGCGAATCCCAATTTTTATACAGACTTTTACGTTGCTAGTATCGTTTGTTGTAGCTCCAAGTTTTTGGTTAGATGAAAATCTTGAACCTCGTGATTTTTATTACTATATCCTTGCTTCGCTGCCGTTACTTTATTTGATTATTGCAACGATTCGTGGGCTTATTCGTGCAGGACAATTGCAAAACCGACCGAATTTGCGAACCTACTTGATTGTGGCTAGCTACACTCCGGGGGTCGTGATTGCGGGGGGCGCGCAGGTTCTGTTTTCGCTTACGACTCCAATTTTCTGTTTCTGGTGTACGTTTATAATTTTGTTTGTCTACTTGCATTTGCAGAATCAGTTGATATCGACGGACTCTTTGACGATGCTCAATAACCGCAATCGTTTGCATAATTATTTATTGCAACAGCGCGAGGAAAAGGATTCCTTTGTGATAATGATTGATGTGGACCACTTTAAGCAAATCAACGATACTTATGGCCATGCAGAGGGCGACCGTGCGCTTGTTCTTGTTTCGCAGGCGTTAAAGAAAGCATGCGAGCGTTTGAGTTTTTCGATGTTCCTTTGCCGCTATGGTGGAGATGAGTTCTTGCTTATTGCGCAAACGGATGTGCCAGACGAAGTGGTGAAGCAGATTAAGGATTGCCTGCAAGAAGAAATTTCGAGACAGGATGATTCGCGTTCTTATACGATTGAGGCGAGTATGGGTTTTGCCCGTTGGGATGGACGTGCGGAAAGCTTCAAGGAAAGCATGGTCAACGCCGACAAAAAAATGTACGAAGACAAAAGACTTGCGTAGATAATTAGGAATTCGGAGCTCGGAGTTCGGAATTAAAATAATCGCGGCGGAGCCGCCAAAAAAATCCTAATTCCTACTTCCTAACTCCGAATTGAATGTAGTTCCTACTTCCGAATTGGAAATCACCCCTCAAGTTTATTCTTCAGATAATGCTTTGCTGTGTAGCAGAGGTACATGATATCAGCAATGACTAGGGCGATCGCGCATGCAACAAAAACCTGTTGATGCATGCCGAAGTGATTTGCCATGGCGCCTCCGACGAGAATTCCGGCTCCAATGCCGATGTCCCAACCGCTGAGGTATGTACTATTTGCTGTTCCGCGTTGGTCGTGACGGGCGAGGTTCACGCACATGGTCTGGTAACCGGGGAAAATAAGCCCAAGGCTTGTGCCAATGAGGAAAGCCGACAAGAAAAATATAATGGGGCTATGGCAAAAGGCGAGAATGAAGTACGCGATAACGTTTAACGTCATGCCGGTGCCGACGAGATGGACCAGGTAACCGCGGTCAATGAGTCGCCCTGTCATGATGCGGTTCATGATAAGTCCGCTTGCGATGAGCGCGTAAAACCAGCCCGTGCCGCTGATGCCGAGTTCGCTTGCGTAAATGGCGATGTAGTTTGTAACGGGACCGTAGGCGAAACCGACAAAGATGAAATTGGCGAATTGTGGAATGGCGCGTGTGAGGAAAAATCTGTCAAACGAAAGCGCAGTATGTTTTTTCTTTTCTCGGGGCTTCACTTTGAGCGTCTGCACAAGCACAAGCCCGATAACGCAAAGTGCTGTGGAAATCGCGAAAACGATTCCGTCGCCGAAAGCTTCGTAAAGAAACATGCCGGTCATGGGACCGGTGGCGAAGGCTAAGTTCACGCTGATTCCGAAATACCCGATGCCTTCGCCTCGGCGACTTGCAGGCAGGGCATCAATCGCGACTGTGTTACTTGCCGTGCTTGAAATCCCGAAGAACAGCCCGTGCGCAAAACGGACAACGGCAAGAATCGGCAAAAGCCCAACCGTCTTGTAGCCTAAAAAGCAGAGCGTAAACGCGAAAAACGTCCAAAAGTAAAGCGGCTTGCGTGAAAGCGTGTCAACGAGGAATCCGGCAAATGGGCGACAAGCGAGCGCGCCAATTGTGTAAAGCGAAATGATGAAGCCCGCGGTTGCGTTGTCCGTTTGGAACTTTTCGATGATGTACAACGGGAGAATGGGTAATAATTGGTAAAAACTGAAAAAAAGCAAAAAATTTGCAGCGGAACACGTTGTAAAGTTCCGTGTCCACAGTGCCGGTTTCTCGTTAGAAGTAACCATAATCAAATACCCCACGATAAAGATAGAAAAAGTTATAAAATCGAAGTCTTTGTTTGGTATTGTCGAAAATGTTTTCCTAGCTTGGGAAAAATGATATATTTGGTATGTGATGAGAGTTCCCCAAATAATTTTATTGCTTTTATTGACAGCCTCTGTAAATTTGGGGCTGGTTTCTTGTTCTCATGATAGTGATCCTTGCGATGACAATCCGTTTTTTTCTTCTGGAAATGTTGAATTAGGTGGTGAATTTATTGAGGGAATGGTTTATGTGCGGTCAAATGGAAAAACGACCGTGCTCGGGACGAGTGATACTTCTGCGAAATTGTTAGAACAATCGCAAATGGTTGTTTCTTTTAATTACGATTTTTACATGGGTCGCCATGAAGTTATTTGCAAAGATTTTAACGATGTGATGCAGAGTGTTTCTGGAATAAAGATCGATTGTGTCGAAGATTCCATGCCTGCTGCGAATGTGACTTTTTTTGATGCCGTCTTGTATGTAAATGCTTTGAGCAAGAAGAATAATCTTGATTCTGCATATACGTATTCTTCTGCCGTATTTGACCGTGATAAGCATTGTGTCAAAATGAAAGAATTCCGTTTTAAGCCCACTTCGGATGGATTCCGGTTGCCAACAGAGGCTGAATGGATTATGGTTGCCTCGAAAAATTGGATGCCGGAACATGGCTGGAATGGGGAAAATTCAGGGCTTGTCGCCCATAAGGTTTGCACTTCGAATGAACCTAGAGATTTTTTCTGCGATATGGCCGGGAACATGTTGGAGCTTGTGAATGACCGTTATGGAGCTTTCAAGGATACGAATGTGACAAATTTTGTGGGGGCGGTAGACGGTGAAGATGTTGGCTCTTGCGTTGTCAAAGGCGGTAGTTATAACAACATTAAGGCTTCCATGAAATTGTACAGTCGGAGTGATGTTTACCCTATATTGAGTTCGACTAAAGGTGATTATATCGGATTTCGTCTAGCGCGTGGACCTATTCCTGATGCTACCTGGTTCTCTGATGATGGCAGCTCGGTTTCTGTTCCAATTACATCGTTGATTCAATCTCGTGAATTGAAAAAAATTACAAAGTCTTACGCCGCTAAGTTGGCTTTTCGAAATGATGTAAATGGAAATTTGGTTTATGTTGACTTTGCAATTTCTCCCAAAATTGTTCAAATTGAAGATAAAATAGATGTGTTCCATCCGGATATTTCGCCCGATGGAAAGCGTGTGGCGTTCTGTACATCGATGGAAGGTTCTTCAAAGGAATCGTCTATCTATGTCCGTGATTTGAATAAGGCCGGGAGTAACTTGGTGAAACTTCCGGTAGAACGTGCGGCAATCCCAAGATGGCGTGTAAATCCAAATGGGGATACGGTTATCGTGTATGTGTCTTCGGCAGGCAACAATAAAGGTGAACAGTTCATTAGTGAAAGTACGTGGCAGGTTCGTTTTGCGAATGGCAAATTTGGAACGCCTGAGAAACTTTTTGATGGCGCGTATCACGGCGGAGTGTCAATGGATAACCGCTTTGCGATTTCATCTTCGCCTTTGCTGCGTGCGCGTGTTGCAAATACCTCAAAATCGAATGATGTGATTTGGTATAATGGCGAGCAGGTGTGCAATGCTTCTTTGGCGAAAGATAGCTCGAAGCGTACTTTATTTCTTGATTTTGGAGGAACGCTGGGTCGTGATTTTACTGGTGTGAATTACGGTGTTCATCAAAGATTGCTTGTAGCGGATAGCACGGGGGCCTTGGTGCATGCGGTTGCACCGCCTGACGGATATGCTTTTGATCATACAGAATGGGCTGTTGGTGTGTTGAGCGATACCGCGAATTCCTTGGTTGTTGCGACTCTTACCGATTTTAATGGCAACCATAAAAAAGTGGCCTTGATTGACTTTGCCAATGATAATGTAATTCCTCTTGTTGAAAGCTCGGAGTTATGGCACCCTTGTTTGTGGGTTTGGCAGGATAACCCTAATGTGCCAAAACCCAATGTTGATTTGGACAGTGCTGGGGTTTATTATGACAATAATGTTCCTGGACAGGTCTCGTTTGCATCTGTTGAGTTGGCGATGAAATTGCAGTCGTTTTGGAAAAAGTATGAGGATGTGCAAGTTATAACTTTTGGAAGTTCTATGCTTTTGAATGCGGTCAATGAAGATTCGATAAAGTCTTATAATGTGCTGAATATGGGCGTGAGTATGACTGATATTTATTTGTCTGAATACTTGATAAAGCATTATGTGTTGCCGTACGCGAAAAAAATCAAATACCTTGTCGTAGAACTGACTCCGGGCTTTTTATATAGAGATTACGAGATGATGACGGAGCAACTCTGCAAGACCTCTCCTGGAATTGTTTATGATGAAACGCATTTGTCCGAAGGGACAAAAAAAGAAATTGCAGAACTGAGCAAAAGTCAGGAATATCCGAAATCCTTGCTAGGCCAGCAGTACCTTGATGGGACTTTCCTCTTGCCGTCGGTGGAATGGGGCGCCCCGGTTGTTCAAGTTGATCTTTCGAGGTTGCCATTTGCTGTGCCGAATGTGGTATATAGCTTGAATGTTTTTGGAACTTTAAAGCGTATGACGGATTCGTGCGGAGTAACGTTGATTGCCGCAATTCCTCCGCGTAACCCGAAGTATAAGGATACGGATGCCTTTGATTTGTATGGCCCCAGTTGGGAGGTGGCTCACCAAATTATCGATGCCGTGAAGAATATGGGGATTGTGATTTTTGATGAATATAAAGATGGCCACCACGACTATACAGACGAAATGGCCAATAACCCTAATCATTTGAGTTATCTTGGGGCGGCTCAGTTCAGCGCGAGACTTGACGCATTCTTGAAAACGCTGAAGTAAGTCGCGATCAATGACTGATTATTTTCTTTCGAGAGCGACGAGCGTTTCGAGGTGCGGCGTGCCGGGGAACAGGTCCATCGGCAGCACTTCCTTGACGCGGTAGCCGTAACGTTCCCATTCGGCGAGGGCGCCTGGGATTTCGTCGGTGCCGCAGAAAATGTGGAGCACACGCACGGGCTTGCGCATCGCGAGAGCCCGGATGACGCCCGGTTCAGTACCCTTGCGCGGCGGGTCCAACAAAATGCGCTCCGGTTCGCCAGGGATCGGCCGCGGAAGTCTCATTTGCACAAACGTCTCGTCAATTTTCCCTGCGATGAACTTGTAGTTCTTCTTCAAGAATCTTGCGGAAGCTTTGGCGCAATCGATGGACGGACCTTCCCATTCCACACCGAGCACGGACTTGGCGGCTTCACCGAGTGCAAAGCTGAAGAGACCGTAACCGCAGTAAAGGTCCAAGAAATGGTCGCCTTTTTCGAGACCGAGCAAACGGCTTGCGGATTTGATGAGGTTGTGAATTTGGCTTTCGTTGATCTGGCTGAATCCCGTCACCGGGTACTTGAGCCTAAAATGGCCGAGGTCGAGCGAAAGTTCGCGCGGGCCGTAAAGCTGCTTGAAGTTCAGAACGTCAGTCGGGCGCTTCGCTTCGAGATAGTAGTTCGATTCCGTTGTGTCGACATAAGTGTGCGCTGCTGTTACATGATACGGGCTCTGTTGTAACACTTCGGAAATTTGCTTGAGTTTGCGCACGATGCTTGCATCGAGCTTTTTCACGTTGAAAATCACGACGCGATACTTGTAAGTGCCGCGAATGATAATCCAGTTGAGTGCATAGGCGAGCGGCTTGTATGCTGGCGTGATGAGCTTGTCGAACAGCAAACGGTAAATGGCGTTGTGTTCTTCGGGCTCCAAGATGCTATCGTATTCGTTAAAACGCAGGTCGCCCGGTTTCATTTCGACTTGGCGCTTGGACGTGGTGCGGTAATTGCGCGGCATCGGGCTTGCGACAATCGGCTGCGGACCGCGAGCAAGGCGGTTGACTTCCCAAAATTCGCGGATGGCTTCGTTCTTGACTTTGAGCTCGTCCTTGTAATCGAGCGGAGCGAGGGTCTCGCCGTAAGCGGAATCCGATTCCTTCGTATAATTCGGGAGGTTATGGGCTATTGCTTGTTCAAAAAACATGAAATCCTCTTTTTTCTACCCTCAAATTTAAAAAGTTCCCGGAAAGTTTAAAGTCTATTTTTATGCTATATGGCTGTATGCTGTGGTTAGTGATTAGTGGTTGGTGATTAGTAAATAGTAGGCGGTAGGAAGTTGGAAGTAGGAAGTGGTTAGTAAGCAGTAGGCAGTTCACTGAGCCTGCCCCGGACTTGTTCCGGGGTCATCCTCGACCTAGTCATCCTCGGCTCTTTTGTCATTCCCGTCACCGAGCGGGAATCTCCCTCTAACCGACCAATGACTAACGACTAAAAACAACTTTTCTCTAGACATTTTATTTTGTACATTTATAAAGATGTGTTAATGGGATGTTTTTCAAGAAGGGGATTTCT
>CAMJNF010000107.1 GCA_946407235.1 uncultured Fibrobacter sp.
CCGAGTTCGTCCAGGTCTTCTTTGCAAATGGGTAAAAATCGAGGATCGTACATAATGGAACTTATGGGGTTGAAAAGTTTATAAGATTAAAGATAGAAAACGCACGTGCAGGCGAAATTTATTTTCGTCTTATTCCGCTTTCCCTTTGATGCAACGGACGGAAAAGCCGTTCTCTTTATCGATTGCACCAAGGAGTGTTGAGTTTTCGTTGTCTTGGAATATTACAGCAAAGGCGTAAAATGAGAGCGTGTCCGTTGCGGACCAGAAAATTGCTGCTTCATTGATGCCGATATCTTTTTTTTCGAAGCGTATGCCTGCACCAGTGACGGAAAATCCAAGGGCGTTTTTTCTCTCTTCTTTTTGACTATCCCAGGAATCCGTTGCTTTTAATCTATTGCCTGTGCAATCATAAATCCAGGTGCCATCATCTGATTGTGTTGTGTTGCAGGATTGATCTTCAAGGAGTTCTTTCCAGTCATCGACTGTGGGCAAGTGCCAGCCTTCCGGGCAGGCTTTTTGTGCGGCATCCCAAGCGTAGAGTCGACCAAGTTTTTTGCAGTTGTCTGGATCGTTTTTGTAACACCAGTTGGTTGCTTCTCTATTCTCTTCGGCCTCGATTTTGTAGTTCATGCTTTGCGCGGTCCACACGTGGTTACTGATGACGAGGGTGCGATAAACTTGGTTGTCGCGGGTGTCTAGCATTTCGCCGTAAGAAATGTCTGGATTCAGGTAGTCCATGATGACGCAGTCGTGCTCGGTGCAGTCGAAAAAACGGAGCGCTGAACTTGATTGCGGTTCTGTCGAACTTGAACTTTCGATGATGCTGGAACTGCTTTGCGGAGGCTTTGAACTAGATGATTTTTTTTCAGAACTCGAAGATTTGGGAATGGGTTTAGAACTGCTCGACGATTTTTGTTGCTTGCTCGATGATGATGTGCTTGAAGTTGGTGCCGCGCTTGATGATGTTGTTTCTACTTTGTTTGAAAAATAGATAATCGTTTTTGTAGAACGGTGATAGGCACTAGAAGAACTTTGTGAGGAACTGTCGGTAATGTCAATTGGTTCGACAATGAGAATGCCGGAATGATTCTCATCGTTTTCTGCATGGCTGACATCATCGCTGCAAGCGAGAGCGATAATGCTTATGGCTACGAATAAGAATCCCCAAATTTTATTCATTTTATAAAAGTATATAATAATACCTTGCGTGTCATGTTAAGTTTTGTCTGCGGACTTGGCTTCGCGTTCAAGAGCTTCACGCATGGAATAAACGCAGCCGCAAAAATTCTGGCGGTACAGGTTGTATTCGTGCGAAAGTTGAATGGAGCGTTTGTATCCACCCCTTTTTTTGAGATCTGTGGGTAAACGCTTGATTCCATAAATGTCGCATTGTTCTTGCACGATTTCGTTGAGCACTTGCGCGTCTTTCATCGGACTGATGGTGAGCGTTGTTGTAAAGTAGTCGCAGTTTAGCTCTTTGGCAATGCGGGCGGATTCCGCGAGACGCAACTCGAAACATTTGCGGCAGCGCTTGCCACCTTCGGGTTCGTTCTCGAGTCCGCGGACTGCATCGTAAAATTTTTTCGGGTCGTAATTGCCTTCGATTAATGTTACTGGATGCTTTGTTTTAAATTCGGCGACGAATCGTTTAATCTCGTTGACGCGGTGCTGGTATTCTTCGGCTGGTGCAATATTTGGATTGTAATAGAAAATTGTAATCTTGAAGTATTGGGATAGGTATTCGATGGAATAGCTGCTGCATGGCGCACAACATGCATGTAGCAAAAGCGTCGGCACTTCGCCTGTCTTTTCCAGACGGCGGATAATGCGGTCGAGATCGACTTGGTAATTGTGTTTCGGTGCTGCAGTTTCCATGATTCTCTAGTCTCTCGTCTTTCGTCTGTAGCCACGAAGTGGCGTTCTCTCGTCTAAATCGTTCCTATCGCGACAATCCAAAAGCATATTGTCGAAGCTAGCGCGAGCGGTCCCATCACATGGCGTTCCTTCGCGCTCAGGCTAAAGAAAACTGTTGCCGTATAGAATGTCAGGTAAACGGCGTAGAAAAAGGCTAGAATGCGGACAATCCCGAATGGAATTGTTTCCGGCAGCACATGCCCTGCGCTGAGAATCGTGAAAAGAGCTACGAATTGCATGATGATCGGCAAAACGAATGCTCGGCGAACCTCTTGTGGAACGATCTTGTGGCGGCCGTTCATGGCGTACATGCCAAGCGGAGCCCCGCATGCCAGTGCGATGTTCAGTGCGATGGAGGGCAGAAAAACGATGGATCCGACGATTGCAGCGATATAAAACATGACCCTAAGATAAAAAAAAGGACTCCTTCAGGCAAAGGAGGTAACCTAAAGGAGTCTGAGAGTGTTTGGGTATTATAAATAATAGATATCTTAAAGGCTTTAAATAAAGTTATTTCAAAAAATAGTGGTTACAAATGTGTCCATTCCTATAGGGGAGGTCGTTTTTGGGATGAAATGTCTCAAAATTTGAGCATAATTTGGATGTTTGCAAAATTTGGGCGGAAATTTTTCGTTTTTGTCTTCTTGAATGCGAATGCCAAGTTGCAACCAAGGGGCGCGGTGTCTAGGGAAATCTCGTTTTGGACGGACAAGGCTTGGGCGGGGTTTGCTTCGGGGAGCTTGATGGCTAGTTTGGTGGCGGCGATGCTCGAACGGTAGTTCGCGCTGAGTTCTATTTTGGGTGGTTTGGTATGGTTTTCATGGCTGAATAGGACGCTTGCCTTCAGTGTGAGCTGATTCCATGAGGTTTTAATGCCGCTTTTCCACTCGGTTTTGTTGCAGTTGTCGCTTGCTTCGATGCAGGTGACGCTTAAACTGGGGCGTAAACGTTCCGGGCCAGATTCTATGGACAGCTTGAAACGGGCGCTCATGGAGTCCGATGAGGCGGCGCTCAGGACGCGGGCTTTGAGGGACAGTTGGGTGTTCAGTGCTTCGGGCCATTCCGCGTTCACGGTTTGTGATGCCCAAAGTTTGTTTTCGACAATGCCCTTGCTCAAGTTAAGTTTTTGCGGGATGCTGTCTCCATGGATGTATGCTGTCGTTTTCCACGAAAGCTTTTTTTTCACGCTTTGCAATTGAATTTTGACAAGAGGCCAATCCTGCCCGAATTGATACCATGTGGAAATTTGCCCTAGTGTGGTGCGGGCCTGCAATGCGATGGAATTTGCGTTTGTGAATTTCCAAAGTGTGGCTGTAATTTCATTTTCACGGTTGGGTTTAAAGCTGATGTGCGTGTGGAACGCTTTGCTCGTGTCGAGAAAAATGCCGAGCCGGAATTTACTGACTGGGTAGAGTAAAGCCGTGCCCCATAGCGTGTCTAGCGGAATGTGGCTGTGAAATTCTAAGGTGGAAATTTGTCCGAAATGAGCTTCGAATCCATCGCGGCGGTATGAAAGTAATTCCTGCGAACCGAGGTGCAATTTGAAATAGTAGAACTGGACGAGCAGTTCTTCATGGCTTTTTTTCAAGTGCCCATCGGAATCGTATTGCTCTTTTATCGTGATATGACCATGCGGAATAATCGATGGCGCTTGTTTACGCTTGGTGCGTGATGCTTGACGAACTTGGCTTTTGTCTGAACAAGGTTCTTGGGCGTAAACTTCGGCGAGCAGGCAAGCTTCGTCGTAGTTTTTTTCTTCGAGTCGTGAAAAAATTTCATCCGCTTCTTCGGGTGTGATGAGGCCATCGTCCCACCATTCGAAAACTTGTGCGGCGTCAATGGGGGCGACCGATTGCGGTATATCTTGAGCGTTTAATGTCTGGTTTGTTAATGTCCAAAAGGCGATGATGAAGCGTAAAATGGATTTGATCAAAGGGAACCTCCTCTATATATACACGCATGAGAGGGGCTTTTGATTCGGTTGATTAATGAAAAACTTTTTTAAATTTGCGGTATGGCAAATTCATCTTGGTCAAAAAATTCCAAACCCCGTGGCGCAAGTGCGCTTGGTAAGGATTTTATCCCTCACATGAAGGCTCCGCGTACGGAGTTTCCGCTATTTAACGGCAAACGTGTGACGCCCTCGCTTGCAGGTCTCGACAAGCTTTTGCATTACTACGGCGTAGAGCTTCAGCCAGAGACGCTTAAGCAAATTTGGGAATTCCATCAGTTGCTCCGTGCAAATAACGATGACCAGGATTTGACCCGTCTCAATGCTTTTGAAACGATGGTGGAACGCCATTATGCGGACTGCACGCTCATCAATGCTTACGTACCCAAGTGGCCCGCTCGCATGATTGACGTTGGCAGCGGTGCTGGATTCCCGGGAATTCCGCTTAAAATCGTGAATCCGTCCATTCGACTTACTTTGTGCGAACCGCGCCCGAACCGCATCAACTTCCTCAACATGGTCATTGAAAAAATGGGCCTCAAGGGAATAGATGTTTTTGGCCATAAGGTTACGAGCCGCAGTATGACTATCCCGGTCGATGGCGTTATCAGCCGTGCTTTTGAACTCATGGAAAAGACGCTCCCTCGCATTGCGAATGCGCTTAAGGTGGGCGGTCGTGTGTATTTCATGAAGGGCCCTGCCGTTGCTGACGAACTCAAGACTTTTTACCCTGAAGATTTTGGCTACAAGTTTATCGGGAAGCATTTCTACACGATTCCGAACAGCACTCAGGACCGCGCTCTGATTATTCTCGAACGCGAAGAATAAAGCGCGTGGAATAGGGCGCGAAATATTTCCGTTATCGTATAAAAAAGAAAATGCCCGCTCAGTGGCGGGCATGACAATTAAACGAAAAAAAGTCAGGCTCAATACCTGACTTTTTATTGTAGTGCGGCGAAACCGCCAAATTCTAACTAATGACCAGTGACTAATAACTAGTAGCTAGTAACTAGTAACTGCGCCTTCGGCGCTTTAGAACTTAAACAGCATTCCAAAGCGCATCTGGCCATCGCGTACGCCGTCTGCTCGGCCAACGTTCTTGATGGTAGCCCAGTCGAACTGCAAAACGTCGGAGAGCATTACGCCCACGCCGAAGTCCACTTCGTTGCGTTTGCCCATGCGGTCGTACAAGTAACCAAGGCGGAGTGCAATCGTGTTAGAATAAATGAATTCCGTACCGAAGTTGAATACGCCCTGCAAGAAGGAGTTCGTATCGTCATCGGGGTCGACGATGTCTTTCCAGCATGCGATGTAGAACGGTTCTGGGTTGCCCTTTTCATCATCTCTGACGACTTCGCGGTTATAGTCGAATGCGACGGTCCACTTGTAGTCTGCCATGCTGAGGATTTCATAAGAAAGGCCAAAGCGCCAGGTCAAAGGAATCGGGTCTTCGATGGTCTTGTCGACGTAGTAAACGCTCGGACCGATATTTGCAAGAACCAATGCCATGTTCAATTTCGGGATGAACAAGTTCTTTTTCAAAATGCCGATGTCGAATGCGTAGCCGAACGTGGTGGCTTCTTCTTCGCCTGCTGCAGCGCCGGAGCTCAAATCAGAGTAGAAGAACTTGATAGAAAGACCGAGACCCCAGTCGTTCGGGAATCGCGTTCCATAGCTGATGCCACCGACAATTTCGGAACTGTTGTAGGCTACGAGGTCGTCTGCATCGAGGTCGCCGGAAACGACGGTCGAGCCGAACGAGACGAAGTTCACGGAAACGCCAAGCGTTCCCCAGTCGTTCAGCGGAATGGTCATGCCGCCGTAGAGGTGGTAAAGGTCCGGAATGTTCAAAATCGGCAAGAGCTTTTCGTAGAAGGCGGTAAGCTGGTAGTCGGCGTCCTTGTACTGTTCCATGCCGTTTGCCGTGCTAAACCATACGTCGTTTCCTTCAGGAAGTACTGCCCAAACCTTGTTGGTCGAAAGGCCGTTGCCCTGGTGGTAGTGGGTCCATTCGTCATCGCGCTTGGTGATTTCCGGGGCTTCTTTGGAGCCGCGTTCGAGTTCTGCCTTACGTCCACTTGCGGTGGCGTAGTCCGGCATGTGGCGCCAGACACCGAGGTCTGTTGCAATCCAGATGGCGCCCTTGCGGTCAACGGAAACATCGTTCACAGTGTTGTTGGCGAACTGCACCTGTTCCCACTTGCGGAGGGTGAAGTGCGAGAGACCGCCCTTGTGTGTTGCCCAAATATGGCCCGAACTATCGACGGCGAGTGCGGTCGGATTCAAGTCCATGATACCATCTTCTTGGTTGAACAAGCTCCAGCGGTCTTTGTCGTTTGCGCTCTTTTTCGGGGTGAGGCGTGCGACACCGGCGCCGTTGACTGCCACGTAAAGTTCCTTGCGGTTTTCGGACCAGACCAGGGCGTTGATCTTTTGGCTGGGGAGCACCTTGCCCTTCTGCTCGAAAGCGCCATTACGGTAGACAAAGAGGCCGTTGTCCGTACCGATCCAGAGGGAGGCGCCTTGCTTGGCGAGTGCGGTCACGCGGCGTTCACCGAGTTCCGTTTCAAAGGACTTCCAGCTCTTGCCGTCAAAGCGGTAAAGGCCTTTCGGAGTTCCGACCCAGAGTTTTTCGGTGAGGTTTTCGTAAAGGATTGCGGTAATGGTGTCCTTGACGACCAAGTCCCAAGGCATCTTGACTTCGACCACGTGCGATTCGTCATCGGCGTTCTTCACTTCGTTGAAGGCCTTCACGACGCGAGTGTATTCGTCGAGTCCGCGTTCCGTGCCGACAAAGGTGCGTACGGCGTCTTTAATCTTTGCATTGCCCTGCAAGGTGACGGAGTAGTAGTTGACCCACTGTTCGCCGTCGAACTTGAGAATGCCCTTGGTTGTACCTGCCCAAAGTTCGCTCTTGTCGAAGAAGCCGTTCTTGGAGCGGGAAGCCATGTGAGTGAAGAACGGGGTCTTCTTGGCATCGATGTTGTAAGACGAGCGCCATTCATCGGCGAGAGGGCCAAATGCAAGCCCTGCCGGGTTGTAGTACATGGCGGTCGCGTCATCGGCAAGTGCTGCTCCGACTTCGCCCATACCTAGCTGGCGGGCGCCAACAGGCATCTGGAGGGTAATGATAGCTGAACCTGCGGCGAGAGCCATGGCAGGTGCCAAAAGAATAGCAGATAATAAAGACTTACGCAAGTTGCCTCCAATCCGGGACGTTGTAAGTGTTTCCGTGTGTCGGGATCACAGCCTTCCATCCGGATTTGCTCGGGTTTTCCCAGGGTTGCTTCGGTAAAAGTTTACAGTCGCAGCCCAGAACATATGGTGGTAAAATTTCCGCGTGATTGCGAATCTGTTCGCGTGTGATGAAATTTTCCTCACTGACGAATTTACAATAATTCTTGCCTTTCGGACCAAGTTCAATTCTGTAGGTGGCGATGCCCTGCTTGTCCCCTTCGTCAATGGTCTTGATCGTTTCTTCTAAAGTACGGTTCCATTGTTCGATGTAGGATTGCCTTTGTTCAGGGGTTAAGTCTTGCGTTTCAAGCCAGGATCTGATGGATGCTTCGGATGGCTTCACAGCGTTGAGCGTCTCGCGAGCCGGACGTCCGATGGCGGCATACTGCCCAGATACGTCAATAATCGGTTTCGAGACTTCTTTTTCGTCGGAATTGTGCATGCCCACATAAATTCCTATACCAGCGAGGACGATGGACAATAGCACAATCGCAATGACGATGATGATTGATAGCATATTTAAATCCGTTTACGATAAATCCTTACTCTCAAAAACTAGCATTTTCTATTTTATAAGATAGGAGATATTATGTCAAAATTAAAGTTTTTTATAGTTTTACTTGTTTGTAGTGCTGCTTGGGCTGTTCCGTTTAAGGTTGAAACGCTCAAGGAAGGGAGCGGAGAGCCCATTCGTGCAGGCCAGTTGATAAAAGTTCATTACAAAGGTTATTTGGCGGTCGATAGCGCCACTGTGAATCAGGCTGCCACGGATTCGACGGTCGAAGCCCCTTATTTTGCAAACTCGTACTATAGCGAGGTTCCTCTTGAATTTACAGTTGGCGTGGGCCAGGTGATTGAAGGCTGGGACAAGGGCCTTGTGGGCATGAAGATTGGTGAAGTCCGCAAGCTCTCCGTGCCGTCCGTGATGGCGTATGGCGACAACTCTCTCGAAGGCATTCCGCCTAATAGCGACTTGATGTTCGTTGTTGAACTTGTTCATGCTGAAAAGCCGCTTGAAGCAGACAAATTCCCTGCGGATGTCGAAAAGCTCAAGTGGCGTGACATGGGCCGAGGTCTTAAGATCTACGACGAAAAGGCTGGCAGCGGCAAGGCGAACGTTTCGGGTAACGTAATGAAGGTTCATTATACGGGTTGGCTCCTCTCGGGGCGCAAGTTCGGTAGTTCCAAGGACTTGGGCAAGCCGCTCGAAGTTGTCATGGGTGCCGGCAAAATGATCAAGGGCTGGGAAACTGGCCTTGAAGGCATGCGCGAAGGTGGAGTCCGCTGGTTGCGTGTGGCGCCTGCGATGGGCTATGGTGCTACCGCTTTCTCGATGATCCCGCCGAACTCCACGCTCGTGTTCCGCGTCGAGATGGTCTCGTCTGAAGTTGATCCGGAACTTGCGCAGAAAATGGACTTTTTCCCGGATACGACGCTCCTCAAGTATGAAAACGGTCCTGAAGGCTTGCGTTATGCGGTTGTGAAACAAGGCGAGGGCGAACCGGCACGTTCCGGACATCGCGCCATTGTGCATTACACGGGCTGGATGGTGAACGGTTACAAGTTCGACAGTTCCCGTGACCGTGGTCAGCCGTTTGCGTTTGAACTCGGCTCAGGCAATGTTATTCGCGGCTGGGAACTCGGCGTGCAGGGCATGCTGCCTGGCGAAAAGAGGATCCTCGTGGTGCCGCCTGGCCTTGGTTACGGCAGCCGCGGTGCAGGTCCGATTCCTGGTGGCGCAACGCTTATCTTTGCTGTGGAATACCTCGGCGAAGAGTAGCGGCGGAGCCGCAGTGGTCAGTAAACAGTAGGAAGTAGACAGGATTGCTGTCAGGAACTGCTTAGATTTTATTCCGGCCTTAGTGCCGGATTTTTTTTGTATAAAGTCTTATTGCAAGTCTTTAGGTAGGTGTTTTTCTGGCATTTTGTAGCCTACTGAAAATTGTATTCTATAGTTCGATGGCAATGAGGGCATTTCACACCCCAAAGCGTAGCGACCTCATACCTATTTCAGCACTGGATTCTGCTCCTGCGAACCTAATTCAACTAAGGCTCTAAAGAGCCAAGTTTCATATATCGCTCCGCTCAGAATGACGCCCCCTAATCACCAACCACTAACCACTGTCTACTGCCTACTTCCTACTATACTCATACCTCAAAGGCGCTCTGCGCCGCCCTCACACCTCAAGCCTCAACGGAACGCCTAAATCTACAATGGAGCTGAAATTGAGTAATAAGAATTGTATGGATCCTCGCAAGGCGAGGATGACACGTGCATTACCCGCTCGCATCCCTAACCACCAACCACTAACCACTAATTACTAATCACTAATTACTAATCACTGCGCCTCCGGCGCTCCCATTGACAAAAAATCCATACCAAATGTTTACAGAGTGGGGTAACCTTGACGAGTTTTAAATATTTTAGATATTGATGGTTACTTTTTCTGACATAGCGGATTACCGCGACTTCTTGAAGGAATTCTACGACAGGCGCAAGGTCGAGATGCCCTTCT
>CAMJNF010000108.1 GCA_946407235.1 uncultured Fibrobacter sp.
ATTTTTGTATATTCTTTGCCACAGAGGTTTTTATGTCACGAATGAATGTTTTTAAAGCGCAAAATAGAGTGGATGGTCGTGGTATTTCACAGAGGAGCGGATTTTTTCACGCAGCTTTTTTAGTGGCATTTGCTTTTTTAGCAGTTTCTGCCCATGCCTTTGATTTATCGGTCAAGGCGAATGTCGATAACGCTCAGGTCTTTATTGGCGACAAGTTCAATTACGAAATTCAGGTCACGGCGCCTGAGAACGCCATCGTCGATTTGCCGAGCTTTGTCGGTAACCTTGGCAGCTTTGAAGTCAAGGAAATGAAGAACGAGAAGATTACCGAGGGAATGCCCAAGGGAACAGCAAAGTTTACTTGGCTTGCAACGCTCAATACATTTGTGAGCGGTGACTTTCTGATTGCGCCGCAAGAAGTGAACGCTATTGTCGGAGCAGATACCGTCAAGACGCACACGGACCCGGTCGCAGTCAAGGTTGCGAATCGCACGAATGGCGAAGAGACGGATATTATCGAAGTCGAAGACCCGATGAACGATCCGAGACTTCCGCAGTGGCTCTATATTCTATTTGCAGTGCTTGGCGTTGCCTTGCTCGTGTTCCTCGGATGGTTCTTGCATAAGAAATTTGCAAAACGTGGTGAAGCTCCGCAGCTGCCGCCGTACGAAGAAGCCGTGCTTGCGCTCAAGAATCTGCGCAACAGGAATTACCTCGCCGAAGGCAACCAGGGTGATTACTTTATGTCGCTCGGGTTCATCACCCGCCGTTACATTGAAAGGCGTTTCGAAGTCGATATTCTCGATGCGACCGTTGCCGAACTCAAGAAGCGTATGTCGCATGTGCCAGGCCTTCCGCAGGCTTACAAGGAATCCGTCGTGACGCTCGCTGTTGAAACGGAACCGGTCAAGTTTGCGAAGATGAAGCTCGATGGCGAACGTTGCAAGTTCTGGGACGAATGGGCCGACCGCCTGCTCGAAGATACGAAACCGATGCCAGAGGAAGAACAGCAGAAGAAAGAGGCTGCGAAGGCGAAAAAGTAATTGCAAAAATAATTGCAAAGAAAAATCTCCGCATTGCTACGGAGATTTTTTCTTTTTTTTGAGAGAATTATTTCGCTAAATCGGCACGGAACCATTCGCTGTAAGTTTCTGCATTTTCGTGTTGGTTCTCATTGCAATAGGGATTATCGATGTAGGTGGCTTCTTCGTCGAGATTATTTGGAATCTGCAATATTTTTGCGGAGCACCAAGTTTTACTTGTAAATCCCTTGAATGTGACGGTTGAATTCTCGTCTATGAGTCCATCGCAATCCCGAACGAGGAATCCAACGGAGAAATAATTAGATGTAAGGGGATTCCGCCCCCCCTTTGAGATTCCCGTTATCTCGATATTCCCTTCGGAAATATGGGTGAGCATGTGTCCGGTGGGTTGCCCTCCATCGTGACTGATTACAATGAATGTCTTGCAGTTTTCTTGGTATATTCCATTGCCTGCAATGGCGGCTGTCATTGGGAAAAACTTGACTGCATGGAATGCATCGACTTCCCTGATGAACGGGTCTGTATCTTTCCGAGTTCCTGTCTTGTCTCTGAACAGCTCATAATCATCTTCGCTAGATATAATCATAGGGAAGGTTCCGTTATAGGCGAGCACATGACTATCAAACGATAGCTCGTTTGGATCGTCCGCGAACTGTGCTGCGTATTTGTCGAGAGTGTGTTGCATGTTAATTGCTTCAAAGCTATTGCACGATGCATCGGATTCTATCCTTAGTTTATACATAAGGTCGAGGTAGTTGAATTCTCCGTCCGTATAAGAACAGTATGTTTCCAGATTTCCGTTCTCGTCGCAGGAACCGCTAGGTGTTGCGGAGCCGCATGAACTCTTGAACATATTGAATATGCTGTCGCAGGCGTTACCGAAATTCTTTAGGTTTAAGTAACTTTCTACGAGTCCGTCTACGCCGAGCTTTGCCTTTCCGGTATAGGATTTTCCGTTTGCTCCGCATGTTGCTGAAGCTCCGGTTTCTTCAGTGAAGACGTCAATACTGACGTTGTTCATTTCGACAGATTTTGTTGCAGCCGTTTTGAATTCAATTTTTTCTGCGGTCGCATTCGGGATGGTGGCAGAACCTGCAGTAGATTCTCCGTTGGTGCAGGCCATGAGGGCGATGAGCGGCATGCAGCTTATTGCAAATAAATTCTTATTAATCATGGTTGTCCTCCTTGATTTTGTTGGTGCATGGGAACACCTGAAAATTGATGTGATAAACTTGGTTGATGTTTTTATATTCATTGGCGATTTCTGCGACTTTTTTGCAGCAGGTCGAGATTTCATCGACAATCCGTTGGTATGCTTCTTCGTTTACGCCGAGTGTGACTCCTGTAAAAAAGCGTTCGTTTGCCGAGTAGCGGTCTATGGCACGCAAGGCCATGTTCCCCATTTCTTTGTGCATCGCGCGGATGGCGATGGGGAAGGCTTCCTTCGAGCCGATGACTGCCTTTTCTGTTTGGGAATAGATTTTGTCTGCATCCTTTTTCAGGAATCCAGCCTTTTGCAAGAACTGGAGAACGTTACGGACTTCTTCGGCAGAAACATATTCCTTGCATTCTTCGGCAATATCGCGCGGTTGCGCACCAGGCATTATCGGAGCAAGCTCGCGGATGACCGGGTATTTCCACGATTCGTAGAATTGGAACGCGTCGCTATCGACAATGCGGATCTTGTGTTCCTTTGCGATGCTTTCCATCTTGAGCAATGCTTCTTTCTTGATGGAATCCTTGGTGGCGTTACCGAATTCTACGAGATACGTAAAGTATTCCGTTTCGTAGCCGACAAGTCCCATGGCTTTTGCGACTGGTGCAATTTTGACTTTGCTCAAACTGCTTTGGCCCATGCAAACGAGCTTCAGGAAGTTTGGCGAGGTGAAGCCGGCATTTTTGCAGAATTCGCGCCACGAGAACGCGCCACGTTGTTTGCGGTCATCGTAGAAATCCTGCATGTATGCTCGGTAATCTTTGTATTCAAGTATTGATTTCATACCTATAAAATAGATTTAGAAATAGGCAAAATCAATCTTTTGATTATACAAAAACGAAGAAATTTTAAAAATTTAAGCAGAAATTATTAAAAATTTTTAGAAAATTTTCATAAATTATACATCGCGTATAATTTAAGTAAAACAGCTTTTTTGATGCTAGGGATTGATGTGGTATTTTTTAGGCGATTTTATTCAGATTTCTTTTTTTTCGAGGCCAGAAATTATGTACTTTAAGGAGGAAAAATTTTAAAGGAGAAAATATGACTATAGTTATTGTGGTCGCCATAGTTTTTGTAATTGTTGCCATGCTTATCTCCATGTACAATGGGCTTGTGAAGCTTCGCAACAATCGCGAAAATGCGTTTGCGAATATCGATGTGCAGCTCAAGCAGCGTTTTGATCTTGTTCCGCAGTTGGTCTCGACGGTCAAGGGGTATGCCACTCACGAAAAGGATGTGCTCGAAAGGGTGACTGCCGCCCGTTCTGCCGCCATGAGCGCAACGACGATTGATGAAAAAGTTGCTGCCGACAAGGCTATGAGCAGTGCACTTGCCGGGCTTCGCGTTTCGCTGGAGGCTTATCCGGAACTTAAGGCGAACCAGAACTTCTTGCAGTTGCAGACGGAACTTGCGGATATCGAGAACAAGCTTGCCGCTGCTCGCCGCTTCTTCAATTCTTCGACACGCGAATTCAACAATGCATGCGAAGTTTTCCCGAGCAATATTATTGCGGGGATGTTCAACTTCAAGCGTGCTGCCATGTACGAAGCGATGGAAAAAAGAGAAACGCTCGAAAAAGCACCAGAGGTGAAATTTTAATGAGTAGACAGTAGGCAGTAAACAGTAAAATAATGGCGCGACTGGTGTCGCGCGTTTAATTAGCGCCTTCGGCGCATTTTTCTCTGTCTACTTCCTACTTCTAACTTCCTACCGCTTATGCGCTACGTTGGTATTCAAACCCAGATTTGGCGGAATAATCGCAACACGGTGATTCTGCTTTGCATGTTCCCGGTGATTTTATTGGGAATGGTTTTAGGCGCTATCATGATGCTGGACTGGGTTGGATACTTTTGCTGGGATGGCATGTGTCCTCCAGGGCTTAAGGCAACGACGTTCCATTGGGATCTCATTTGGGATATTTTTTATAAGGTAGCGCCGTATGTATTGCAATTTACAGTTGTCTGGTTTATCATAGCCTATTGTGCGAATGTTTCCATCATTAGGCATGCGACTCATGCGCGTCCGCTTGAACGCAAGGAGAATGTCCGCGTTTACAATATCGTCGAGAACCTTTGCATTGCTGGCGGTATTGAAATGCCGCAAATCAACATTGTGAAGGACCCCAGCCTGAATGCTTTTGCGAGCGGTATCGACATCAGTTCCTATACTATTACACTCACGACGGGAATTATCGACAAGTTAAACGATGCTGAACTCTCGGCGGTCGTGGGGCACGAGCTTACGCACATCAAGAATCGCGATACGCGTCTTATGGTGGTGTGTATTGTGTTTGTGGGCATTTTCTCCATGCTCATGAACGGAATCATGAGGATTTTTTCGTCACTTTCGCATACGCCGCGCCGTTCAAGCCGTAAAAATGGTGGGGGAGCGGGAATCGGGGGAGGCATTCTCCTCATTATGATTGTGGTTTTGATATGGGCGTGTATAGGTTATATCTTCAGTTCGCTTACGCGCCTTGCCATTTCGCGTAAACGTGAGTATGTTGCCGATGCTGGTGGTGCCGAGCTTTGCGGCGATCCGTTGGCGCTCGCTTCCGCTTTGAGGAAAATTTCAGAAAATCCAGGGCTTGCCGATGTGCAGCGTAGCGATATCGCTCAGCTTTATGTTATCCATCCAGATGAGGAATTCGATAATAACATGAGTTTGAAAGGTTGGGTCGCAAAGGCGAATATCATGTTCTGTACGCACCCGGATACACCTGAACGCATTAAACTGCTGGAACAGTTTTAAACGGGAATTGACTTTTTATTTTAAATGCGGCTTTTTCAGGGGATTGTTGCTGGGCATGTTCTTATGAATGTAGCTCATGCCTTTAGCCTTGTCTGCTGCTGCGGGTGTCTGGAGTCTAATTTGTTCTTGCATTAGTTCTTCGAGTTTTGCCATAAGCTCGGTAGCAGAGCACCCGAATGCATCTGCGAGATCGCAAAATGATTTGACAGAAAGGTTGCGCTTGCCTTTTGCGACAAGTCCAAGATGCTGGCGACTAATCCCGCTTTCTAAAGCGAGTTGCTTCTTGGTCGTAGAAGTTGCTCCCTGCATCTGTGCTAAAAGTTCAATTTCAGCTTTTCGAATGACCTCAATGTCATAACGCATTCCTTAATGTTATGAATCTGCCATAAAATACGTGCAAACTATAGTTTCCATTATTTTCAGGAATTTTTTTTGAACCACTATATACAAAAAAAGCACCCTCGGGGGGTGCTTCTTTTATGAATATTTTTTTTAAAGGATTAGAATTTGGACTTGAGGGCTTGTGGGCAAGGCACTTCCTTATAAGTGTGGTTCGGGTTGCCTGCGGCTTCCATCCATGTGGCGAGGAAGAGGCATCCTTCCTTGGCTTCGGTATCGCCAGCAAAGGCGCTGTTGCACTTCTTGGTGAGGCATTCCTTGCGCTTTGTGAGGAGATCGCCATTGTATCCGACTTCCTTTTCGCAGTCGGAGAGGAGGCCGCCGTATGTTGTGGTGTTTTGCGGGATATTCCAGCCCATCTGGCTGCAACCGTTAAATGCACCGAATCCGCCACCCGGGATCATGATGTCAAATTGTCCGCCCTGCACGTCGTAACCGATGTTGGATGCCATCACGACGAGAGTCTTGCCCTTGAGTGCCTGGTGGTTTGCCTTGGTTTCGTACTTGCCTGTACCGGTAAAGGTGAGAGCGAAGCACTTGCCGCATGTTGCATCGTTACCCGGAGTTGCAGCGAATGCGTAGGCGAGCTTGTCGCTCACGATTATAGGAATCTGGCTTGTGCAAGTGGTGCCCTGGCCACCGGAGCAGATGCTACCATTCGTGTTGCCGATCGGGGTCTTGCCCTTGGCATCGCAAGTCTTGGCAGCGCCGCCGTGTTCCGGCCATGCACAGTGAGGCATGCAGCAATCCCAATAACGGGTGGCAAAGCCCTGCTGTCCACCGGCGCCTGCATTGAGGTACTGGGCTTCTTCAGCGGAGGCATTGGGGTTGCTCTGAGACTGCGAACTGCTAGAGGATTTCGGAACAGAGCTCGAAGACTTCGGCTGTTGTTGCTGAGACGAAGATGACTTGACGCTAGAGCTGGACTTCGGCTGCTGAGACTGGCTGCTGCTTGCTGGTGCGGAGCCAGTTATGTTTTGGCAATTCTTATTGTCAGGATCGTAATAGCAGTTTAATTTGCAGGATTCGTCGTAGGCGTATTTTTCGCCCTTGGAGCCAGTCTGCTGGTCGTGATAGGAAACGCATTTACCCGAGACGCTATCGAAGCATTGGCCGTTGCACTGCTTGTTTGATGTGGCAGAGGATTTTGGCTGCTGTTGCGAAGAAGAGCTTGCAACAGGCTGAGTCTTCTGGGAAGAGGAGGAAGCGACTGGGTTCGGAGTCTTGGCGGAGCTTGAGCTCATGGTGGGATTTGGGACGAAGACCGACGAGCTACTTACGAGAACGCCTGGGCCAGGAATCGTTGCGGCAGAGGAGTTTGGAGTAGTGACTCCGTTTGAAATTTTATTGCCAAAAAGATCGGTCTTGGAACCATCAGGATGGGTGATGGTCTTGTCCGGATTCACGATGGGAAGCGAGGACAGATCGACACCGACGAAAACTGGATTTTTGGCAGCGTCTACAATGGTGTTTGTCGCTGTGTTGAATTCGCCAACGGGAACGCTGAATGCGTCTGTAACGGCGTATGTTCCAGTGCCATTCGGTACGATCAAGAAAATCTGGCTTCCAGTATTGAGAAGCCAGCACTGTTGATCCACTTCAAGCATTTGCTTGGGCTGGAATGTGGAAGGCACTTCGGAAGAAGCAGCCGGGGAAGAAGCAGGGTCTTCGGAGCAGTTCCATGCAATAACGGAAAGTCCAAAAATTGCGAGGGTTTTAAAAAGTTTATTCTTCATAGTAGAGTAAGCCCTTGTAAATTATTACACCCTGTATTCCAATCATCCGCGGTAAAAGATAAAATCTTCTGCTCTGAAATGCTCGTAAATAAGAGTAAAAAGAACTATACAATGAAAAAATGTGAAATTACGCACAAAGTGTTTATTATCAAAGACTTACAAAAAAGAAAAACGCCCCTGTTCGGGGCGTTGAGTTCCGTTTTTGACTATTCGATTAGTACTTATTTTTGAGGACGTCAGGGCATTCCACTTCGACATAATCGTGTAGCGGGTTGCCTGCACCGTGCATGAATTCGGCGAGGAACAAGCAGCCTTGCTTGGCCTGACTGTCGTTGCTGAATACGCTGTTGCACTTTTCCTTGAGGCAGGTCAATGTTGCAGCCGGCTTGTAGTTCTTTTCCTTTTCGCAGTCGGAAAGGAGACCGCCGTATTGTTCACCCTGCGGGCCCCAGCCCATCTGAGAACAGCCGTTGAACATGCCGACGCCACCACCAGGAATCATGATATCGAACTGGCCTTGCTGAACGTCACCACCGATGTTTGTTGTCATGATGATGAGCTTCTTGCCCTTGATGTATCTGTGGTTGTCGTCGGTTGAATACTTGCCTTTACCAGTGAAGGTGAGCTGGAAGCACTTACCGCAGTCGCCACCGTTGGAAGCAGGCACTGCTGCGAATGCAAAGCCCATTTCGGTACAGCCATCAATTGTAAACGGAATCTGGCTTAAGCAAGTGGCTTGCTGACCGCCGGAGCAGATGCTGCCGCCACCGCCCATCGGGTTCTTGCCTCTGGCATCGCAGGTCTTGGAGGGGTTTCCGTGACCATGTTCTGGCCAAGAGCAGTGTGGTGCACAGCAGTCCCAGTAACGGGTTGCCCAGCCGCTGCCGCCGTTACCCTTGGTCTTGATTGTCGGGCACTTTCCGGTTACAACAGAGGAGCTGCTGCTCTTCGGAACAGAACTGCTGCTGCTCTTCGGAACAGAACTGCTGCTACTCTTCGGGGTGGAGCTACTGCTGCTGCTCTTCGGGGTGGGCGGAACATATGAGGAACTGCTGAGAACTGGCGGGACGTATGCGCTCGAAGAAGAAACTACCGGTGCATCGTAGTCTACGCATTTTGCATTTGTGTGCAAGACGGAAGTAGGCTGTAACAGTACTGCGGTATTCGCCATTGTGAGCGCTGCTGTCCTTTCGACATTGAAAATGTAGCCTGTTGCAAAGTCGATGAAGCCGACCAACTTTCCGGTGGGATTTTTAACCGACCCGTCATTGTAGACGACGTAATCACCTGTTGCATCTTTCCAATGGTAGGCTGCTTCGGTGATTTTGTAGCGTATGCCATCGCCCTTAATAATAACGGGGAACTGTGAAAGATCGATGTTGTTCATGATCGGACTGCCGCTCAAGTCGACCATGTTTACAACGGTCGGATTTGTAGTCGGAATTACGTTTCCAACCGGTATGCCGTATTCGTCGGCGACAGATCCGTCGGCATAGATCAGGTAATTCTTGTCGGCCGTCATTAAACGGGCATCTTCACAGGTAGAAATCTGTGGAGTTGCGGGCGCCACGTTGCAATTAACTGGATCGCCTGCGAGTGGTGTAACCTGACTTGCATCAGCAATGTTCAGCTGATTTATCAGGGTGTTACCTGCCATGTCCTTGACGATAACATAATTTGTTCCGCCAACGGGAATGATTTTGCCGACTTGGTTTCCTGCAAGGTCCATGACTTTGTTGTCTTTGGTGTAAATCAGGAGACCGTAGTTGGGCACGTATAATGCGTCTTCGCAAGGTATAATAGTAACCTCGCCACCATTATTATTAATGGGCGATTTATCATCCGAGCAGGAGCAAGCCAATACAATTGTCCCAAGCGAAAGCAGGGACTTCAAAAGGGGGTATTTCATAGAAGTTCCTCGAAATTATCCCCAAACACCTCATCTAAAGATAGAAATTATAAATATAATGTCTTGTAAAAAAACTTTTCAAAGCAAATTTGTGATGATAGACAAACATCGTTGGGTCAATATGTTAGCCGCTTTGGGTGATGACGGAATTTGTAAAGAGTGTGGGGTGAGGAAGAAAAAAGCTCTAGAATTGTAAAATATTGTAAAAATTAAGAATGTAAAAATCTTTTTACTTTTGCAGGCGGGGTTTGTGGATTAATAATCGACTGAGAAATAATTATTGTTGATAAATTGTTGAAAATCTGGTTTTATCGTTAATATAAAATATTGAACCTTTGAAATTTTGGCGAAAAAGGGCAATTTGTGTTTAGCGAAAAAGGTGTGTTTTGCCTCACTTCGGGAAGGCTGAAAACCTGTGGATAAGTCGGAAAATCCGCATTTTTGACGAAATTTCAAAAGAAAAAATCTTGCAAATAATCTAGAAATTATTAAATTTGTGTTCCAATTTCGCAGAGTACCGCTTCCTATGCTTTGCGAAAA
>CAMJNF010000109.1 GCA_946407235.1 uncultured Fibrobacter sp.
TGCCTTGCGGAAAGAAAAGAAAGCGCAGGAAGATTGCGACTCACAAGCGTAAGAAACGCCGTCGTCGTGACCGTCACAAAAAGAAACTTCGCTAATATCCGTTAGCATTTTCTTGTGATTTCCTGTAAGACGGAGTGTAAAAGCTCCGTTTTTTTCGTTTTTCATTTTGTAATGCCTAGAAAAGCGCTCGGAAATCACGAAAAAACAATAAGATACTGATGATTTTAATCAATTGGTAAAACAGGGTTTCGCCCAAAGGAAAAGAAATGATAGATCGCAACAAACACTTCCTCCGCCTCATGGACTGGAGCGAAGAACGCATTCTCGAAACCGTCGCCATTGCCTCGCAGCTCAAGAAAGAAGTCCACGCGGGCAAAGTTTCTGACCGTCTCCACGGCCAGAACATCGGCATGTTCTTCGAAAAACCGTCTTTGCGAACTATTACAACTTTCCAGGTGGGCATGAACCAGCTCGGCGGCCACGCCGTGCTCCTCTCCCCGGATTCTATCGGGCTTGGCAAGCGTGAGAGCGTCAAGGATGTCGCACGCTGCCTCAGCCGCTGGGTGAACGCCATCGTGGTCCGTTGCTTCAAGCAGCAGCTCGTCGAAGAACTCGCTGAATATGGTTCTATCCCTGTCGTGAATGCCTTGACCGACGATTACCACCCGTGCCAAGCCATCGCTTTTGCCCAGATGATTAACGAAAATCTCGGCGGTTTCAAGAACGCCGATGGCAAGCCGAAGACTGTCGCCTTCATCGGTGACGGCAACAATGTTGCAAACTCCTTCCTCGCCCTCGCCGCCAAGGTCGGTATGAACTTCACGCTCGCCTGCCCGAAGGGTTTTGAACAGCCGTCCAAGGTTGTTGAAGAAGCTTTGCCGCTCTTGAAAAAACACGGCTGTCAGTACCGCGTATTCCACGACCCGAAGGAAGCTGTCAAGGACGCCGACATTCTCTATAGCGACGTTTGGGTTTCTATGGGTCAGGAAGGCGAAAAGGCAACAAAGCAGAGCCACTTCTTGCCGTTCCAGATCAACGACGAACTTTTGAAGCTCGCTCCGGCACACTGCAAGGTTTCTCACTGCTTGCCAGCTCACCGCGGCGAAGAAATCACGGACTCCGTGATGGACAATCTCGACGTGAACATGAGCTTCGAAGAAGCAGAAAACAGATTGCACGCTCACAAGGCTGTGCTCTGGCAAGTGATGACGCCGTTTGCATAATCTTTTGCCTTATAGGTTTCGTTATACGGCGTTGCTCACCTCCTCACGTACGATTTGTACGCTACGGAGGATTCGCGCCTGGTCTAACTCGCCTCTAAGACAAAATCTGTTCTTAACATTTTTTTAATTTGTCATGCCCGCGTAGGCGGGCATCTCCGTTTTTAGGTAAAAAAATGTCTTTCGTTCAAGAATTGAAAAACAAAGTTTTAAATGAAGGTTACGAAATTTCTCGCGAGGACGCCATCAAGCTTTTAAGCGAAGACCTCGACGAACTCACGAAAGCCGCTGACGAAATCCGCGAAAAGTTCCACGGTGACGACTTTGATTTTTGTTCCATCGTGAACGCCCGCAGCGGCCGCTGCTCCGAAAACTGCAAGTACTGCGCCCAAAGCAGCTACTACCACACCGGCGCCCCTGAATACAAGTTGCTCAGCGCCGACGAGATTGTCGCCGACGCCAAGAAGAAAGAAGCAGCAGGCATCCCGCGTTACTCCATCGTGACTTCGGGCCGTACGCTTTCGAACCGCGACGTGGAACAGATTAGCGAAGCGCTCCGCCGCCTGAAAAAAGAGACGAAGCTTTCGGTTTGCCTTTCGGCAGGACTCTTGAACAAAGAACAGTTCGACAAGCTCAAGGAAGCAGGCCTCACCCGCTTCCACAATAACCTGGAAACATACCGCCGTCACTTCGCCGACGTTTGCACAACGCACACTTACGACGATAAAATTGGCGCTTTGCAAAACGCTCTTGCCGCAGGTCTTGAAATTTGCAGCGGCGGCATCATGGGGCTCGGCGAAACGATGGAAGACCGCATCGACATGTGCATTGATTTGCGCAAACTCGGCGTGAAGTCCACTCCGGTGAATGTGCTGAACGCAATTCCTGGAACGCCGTACGAAAAGCTCCCGAAGCTCACGAACGACGAATTCTGCCGCATTGTTGCCATTTACCGATTCATCAACCCGAAGGCGTTCATCCGTCTTGCGGGCGGGCGTGGCGTACTCGGCGACGATGGCAAGAGAGCTTTCAAGAGTGGCGCAAATGCCGCCATCACAGACGACATGCTCACCACTGCTGGCGTAAACAGCTGCAAGGATTTTGAGCTTGTGAAAAGCCTCGGATTCAAGCCGCACGGATTTATCGAATAAATATCACACAATAAATAAGAATTGCTGTTTTCAGCACATATTTATGTAAATTTGACACGATGGATTTAAAAAATCGTGTCTTTATAGGAATTGTCTTAATTTGCAGTTTGATTCTTTCAAACTGCGCATTTCCTGTGCGCCCGGGATACAACCGAAAGAGCGGTTCATACAAGCGCTATCGAGTTCCAAAACAGGAAACCGTAATTGCAGACACGTCAACGGTAAACTCGAAAGAAGAACTAGTTCAAGAAGAAATTCTTGCGGCAGCTTCGAAAAACACAGGCAAAGTACCATCGCGCGATTCCAGTGCAATTCAAGCCGCGGTTGAACAAAAGCAAGACAGCACAAAAATTCAGAGCGATACCACAAAAGTTACCAACAAAGCCACAGACAAGATTGCGGATAAGCCCTCCGAGAACGCTTCCGTAAAATCAGCAGAAAAGCAAACTGAAAAAAACGCCAACAAAGCTACCGCTAAAAAGACAGACAAATCAACACAAAAGCAAACAAAACGCACCGCAAAGCCTACAAATCTTGAAAAGTACGCCAAAGAATGGCTCGGTGCAAAATATGTTTACGGTGCAGCAAGCAAGCGCAAAACGGACTGTTCCGGCTACGTGATGCAAGTCTACAAAGGATTTTACGGAATATCGCTCGACCATAACGCACAACATATTTATGACGACGGGCGCGGTTATTCCATCAAAAGGACTAAATTGCAAGAAGGCGACCTCGTATTTTTCGGAAATTTCTGGAAAATCAGTCACGTTGGAATTTATTTAAAAGGGAATCGATTCATTCACGCAAGCACAAGCAATGGCGTGGTGATTACCCCCATGAACGATAACTACTGGTCGTCTAAATACAAAGGCGCAAGGCGGTTTAAATAACAGTTCGTTTTTGGTGGTTAGTATGGCAGTGGTTAGTAAACAGGAATTGCAATTAAACGTTTCTATTGCATCCCTAATCACTAACCACTAATCACTGTTTACTATCTTTTCATCCATGAAGAAAATCGCATTTCAAGGCCGTCGCGGGGCCTATAGCGAAAGTGCCGCCTACCACCTGTTCGGAAACGATATCGAAGTCGTGCCGATGGACACGTTCGAACAAATTTTCCAGGGCATCGAAACAGGTGTCGTTGACGGAGGCGCCATCCCTATAGAGAACTCGACCGCGGGTTCCATTTACGACAACTACGACTTGCTTTACAAGTGGCGCCATCCGATTGTCGCCGAAGTCAAGTTGCAGATTGAACATACGCTCTGCGCATTGCCGGGCACAAAGCTCGAAGACCTTACCGAAGTCTTGAGCCACCCGCAGGGGCTCGCGCAATGCAGCCGCTTTTTCGGACAGCACCCGAACATCAAGAGCACCGCTTTTTACGATACCGCAGGCAGCGCCGAAGAAATCGCGAAGCGCGGTGACAAGCACATTGGCGCGATCGCAAGCGCTTATGCGGCCAAGTTCTACGGACTTGACATTCTCAAACAAGGGCTCGAAAACTTGCCGGGTGTGAACTTCACGCGCTTTTATGCCATCCAGAAGACGGCCATTGAACTGCCGGAATTTTCGGCAAGCGACGCAAGCAAGCCGCCCATAAAGACCACACTCTTGTTCATGCTGAACGATTCTAGCAAATCTGGCGCATTGTACGAAGCGCTCGGTTGCTTTGCCAAGCGCAACTTGAACCTTACGCGCATCGAAAGCCGTCCGCATCCAGACCGTCCGTGGGAATACATTTTCCACCTTTCGTTCGAAGGAAATCCGAAGGATCCGAACGTAGTCGAGGCTCTCAAGGAACTGCAGCAATACACAGACTTTATCTACAGACTCGGAAGCTTCCGCGAAGGAACAACGGAGAAGCTGAGCTACTAAGCACTGTTGTCACCCCGGCCACAGTGCCGGGGTCACCACATGCGAAAATGGCGCCCCCGGAATAAATCCGGGGTGACAAAGCAAGGAGAATATATGTCCTACACACGTACTGACAGAAAACCAGAAGAATATCGCAATCTCAAGATGACCACGGGCTTTATTTCGAGCGCCGATGGATCCGTTCTCATTGAAATGGGACGCACCCGCGTCATCTGTAACGCAACACTCCTCCCGAAAGTCCCAGACTGGCTCGCCGGTCGCGGCACGGGTTGGATTACGGCAGAATACAGCCTGCTCCCGCAGAGCACGGGCAAGCGTGTGGAACGTGAGCGCAAGGGCGCGAGCGGCCGTACGCAGGAAATCCAGCGCTTGGTAGGCCGCTCGCTGCGCGGCGCAGCCGACCTTGCAGCCCTCGGCGAGAACGCCATCGTGGTCGACTGCGACGTGATCGAAGCCGACGGTGGCACGCGTACCGCAAGCATTATCGGCGGCTTCGTGGCCCTTGCAATTGCGGTCAAGAAAATCAAAGAACGCCTTGGCATCACGCAGCAGATTCTAAAGCATGGCATCACCGCAATTTCTGTGGGCGTCGTGAGCGGCAATCCGCTTTGCGACCTCTGCTACGTCGAAGACTCTGCCGCCGACGTCGACATGAACGTTGTAATGCAAGACGCGAAGAACTTCATCGAAGTGCAAGGCACCGGCGAGCACGCAAGCTTTGACCGCGCCATGCTCAACAAACTCCTCGACCTCGGCGAAAACGCCTGCAAGGACATCTACAAAAAGCAGATGGAACTCATCGGCGGCGAACTGCCGTAGTTTAGAGTAGAGCACGCCGCTACGCGGCTACAAACGAGAGACTAGATAAAGCCCGCCGCAATCGCGACGGGCTCTTCTTTTATCAACTCACTTTATTTAGATTTAGCTTTTCGCATGACAATATCGCCATATTCCATCTTCTTTACATAGCCAGTCAAATCGCAGGCACCATTGACATCGTACTTGCCGACTGCGGCGATATTGAATTTTACATCTTTCTTTTCAGTGCTTTTCGCTTTAAACCTAATTTCGCTGATACTCTTTATATTATCTCCAGCATTAAATTCATCCCAAGTAACGCACTTTTCGACAAATTCTTCAGACTTGGCAAGCGGAATGCTATAAGTCTCTTTTTTACTAGTGCCAAGCTCTAAATACATATCATCGTCTGATGCATACGTCACACAGAGACCACCCCAATAACTGATATCTCCAGACCTAAACTCACCCCAAGCACCATCGACTTTATCCCAACCAGCAACGGCAAAAACAGCATAAGCAAAAAATTCATCTATAATACCTTTATCTAAATGTATCGTCCCGCAATAGCCACCACAGTATTCGACAATCGCTAAATCGCAATCCGAACCATCATTGAGGCATCCTATTCCATAACGAACATAAGACACACCCCCATCATCATCATCGCCTCTACCAAACCACGTTCCAGCCAAAAATTCACCATCTGGATCAAACCCTGTATTCACAAACTTTCCGCCATCAACGCCACGCCACATACAGGCCGCCGTATTCTTCGACAAGACTACACTGCTTGAGGAATTTGCAGCCTCGCTACTCGAGGACTCAACAACATTTTGACTGCTGCTTGAAACGGTTTGCGCATCGCTGCTACTCGAGGAAACATTCGCAGCACTCCCGCCAACATTGTCACTGCTCGACATCGCAGCGGACGAGCTGCTATCGCCATAAGCAGGCGCATTAAAACTTCCCGACGGATTATCATCGGAACAAGCGACGATATTCAACAATAAAGCAGATGCCGCAACGCCCAAAAACTTGTGAAACATATTCTCATTCTCCACTTTTAGTGACATAAAATCATCCTTGGACTTAATAAGAGATAACAAGGCCCTTCGCACCCGATACGAATTCATCTTCGCCTTGAGCGCAGAAATTAGAGGTTTTGGAATACTTTCCAAGTCCCTTTATATTGAATCGACTCTGAGAATTCGCATCACCCTGAGAGACAAAGAGAATCGAAGCCACAAGACCAGGAGCCCCATTCTTGCCTTCTACAGACTCAAATCGATCCCATTTCACGCATTGCGTTTTTACTTCAACGGACTTTGGCAATGTAACCTTCGAAAGTTGAGAAACAGAAGCATAATTCCCATCCTCAATATTGCTCACTACAACATCCAAATCGGATTCCGATGCATACGTTACACATAAGCCACCCCAATCCGAGATGTTCGCCACAGAAACGCTCGAATTGCCTTCAGTAGGTTCTACAACGCCCGCGACATGGAAGCCAACGCCCAAATAACCTTCTTTTGCAAACTGAAACTCACCACAAGCGCCCATGCAGTAATCAAAAATTTTACTTTCATCCTTATATTCATGTCCAAGCGTTTGAGGCAATTTTACAGTCCCAATACCATCCATGCCATCTCCTAAACTGAACCAATATCCCGAAGTTTCGGTTCCATTGTCAACACCCGTTTCAACTCTACTTATAGGGGCCTCAAATCCATTCCACATTTCGCTAACACTTTTCGGATCAGTACAATCCCCGCTAACGCTACTCGAAGACAACACCAGTGACGAAACGGAAGAGGAGCTAGGATTCGAGTTCACCAATCCAACATTGCATGCACCACTAGCAACATACTTGCCAACAGAAGCGATAGTGAAATGGCCAGACATGGATTCGCCGCTAATCTTACCAAACTTTATATTCTTGATTTTTTTCGCGGCTTCGGCAGCAGGCATTGGATTTTCGCCTTCACTGTCCTTATCAAAATCTGCCCAGGTAAAGCATTTTTCTACAAGCTTTTCAGATTTTACTAATTCGGCAATTACGTCAGTATCCGTACCTACGCCCAACCTCACATACAAATTTAAATCCGACGAATAGGTAACGCAAATTCCGCCCCAGTCACTGATATCGGCAGACAACGGATGTGCAACATCCACTGCAGGATCTTCAAAACCGGCAACATTAAACGCGACTCCGACAACAGCTTCAGGAGCAATACCTTTATCCCAATACATCTTCCCGCAAATGCCGCCGCACGTTTCTACGAGATGTTGCATGCAATCCGTACCATCATTAGGGCAGACGGCATCCCATTCTATGACAGACATACCGCCATCATCTTCATCGCTATAAGAATACCAATAACCTGCGCCATGCTTATCTTCGGGATCAAATCCCGTTTTCACGATATATTCGCCTTTTTTAGCATTCCACAAGCAGGCTTCAGCGTTTTCACTCGGGGTTTCGCTACTCGACGAAACATTCGCGGCACTCCCGCCAGCATTGCCACTGCTCGACATCGCAGCAGACGAGCTGCTATCGCCGGAAGCAGGAGCATTAAAACATCCCGACGGATTATCATCGGAACAGGCAACAAGGCCAAACAAAGAAACAAAAGCAGCAAGGTCAAGAAGTTTCTTAAGCATATGTTTTTCCACGTAACGTAATAAAGTTTAATTAAGGAATAACCAGACTCTTCTTGCCAGAGACGAACGGATCTTCGCCCGTCGAACAGAAGTTCGTTTTGTCGGAATACCAGCCGAGACCTCTTATATTAATTCGGCTCTTAGTGTTTGCGTTGCCCTGAACAGCAAAAAGAATCGAGGTCATAAATGTCGTACTTACTTCACTATACATCGACATATAATCATCCCAATCGGTACATACCGTATTTAACTTAACGGACTTCGGCAATGTAGTCCTAGGCATTCTTGAAAAATCTCCAAATCCACTAGTTTGAGCATAAGTCAAAACAACTTCCAAGTCAGATTCCGAAGCATACGTTACACACAAGCCGCCCCAACTTGAGATATTAGCCTTAGCCACTAGCGAATTATCATCCATAGGATCAACTACGCCCGCGACATGGAAACCTACACCCAAATAGCCTTCTTTTGCAAATTCTAATTCACCACAAACGCCCATACAATAATCAAACATTTCATCGTCAGTAGTATATTCGCGTCCAAGCGGTTGCGGCCATTTTACAGAACCAACACCGGACATATCATCACCAAAACTGAACCAATATCCCGAAGTTTCAGTATCATTATCTAATCCCGTAATCACACGATTACCCGTAGTCAAACGAATACCCGATCCAGGATTCGATAACCAATCCCAAAGTCCGCTAACTAGTTCCGGGTCATTACAATCTCTGCCAGCACTGCTTGACGACACATTCTGTTCAGAACTGGAACTGCGCAGTACAATAAGCCCTTCCTCGTCAAGACCATTACCCTTTGGCAAAGCATAGGCATAACCATCGACCTCGCATGCTCCATTCGAATCATATTTACCGATTGCAGCAACAGTAAGGTGCCCCGTTATTTTCTCGATACTTTTCATTTTTAATCTAATGCTACGGGCTTGCTTTGAAGATTCCACAGCATTCAGTTCTTTCCACGTAACGCACTTTTCTACAAAATCAATAGATTTATCAAGCTTAGCTTCATATAAATGAGCACTATCAGCTTCAAGCTCCAGATAAACATCCTGATCTGCAGCGTATGTTACACACACACCTCCCCAGTCGCTGATATCCCCCACTTTCACTTTCGAATTAGTCGAATAAGGATCCTCAAAACCCGCAACATTGAAAGCAAACCCGACATAAGCTTCGCTTGCAGTGCCCCTATCTAAATCCAACGCACCACAAAAACCGCCACATTCCTCTACAATACGAACCTCACATTCCCATTCATTCAATTGATCGTCGCAAAAACGCGAAGATCGAACAAACGACTTACCGCCTTCAGCATAATCCCCGAAATTATACCAGTAACCGGCGCTATATTTATCATCTGGATCTAGTCCCGTTTTCACAGGAACGTATTCTTCCGTGCCTTTCCACATGCAAGCGGCCGTATTTTTCGGCACTTTGACACTACTTGAGGAATTTGCAGTCACGCTACTCGAGGATACTGCAACATTTTGGCTGCTACTCGACGCGACATTCGCAGCACTCCCGCCAGCACTGTCACCGCTCGACTCCGCAACGGACGAACCGCTTTCAGCCGGAACATCAAAGCCACCCGACGGATTATCGTCAGAACAAGCAACAAAGCCAAGCAACAAGGCACTTGCCGCAACACCAGAAAATCTCCTAAACATAACGCACTCCTTTATTATTTTATTATAAATTCTAGTTTCCAGAAACGAAATGTTCTTCTATAGGACACTTTAAGCTAAAATCGTATTCCGCATAAGTTGAAT
>CAMJNF010000110.1 GCA_946407235.1 uncultured Fibrobacter sp.
ATTTTTTATTTGGTTTAAGTTTAGGAGAGCATTCTCTTGTTCGTTTGAATTTGGGTTTTGTTAGTGATTATTTTGGTGTTCAGGGATGGGGCGATATTATTGTACTTAATGATGATAGCTCGACGAATTGGAAGCGACCCTTCGGAATTATGACGATTGAACAGTACCCTATTACCTCGAAATTAAAAGTGGGCGTGAATCAGTTTTTCGCTTACAATTCTTATTCAGGAGTTTTGGATGAGTGCTGCTCGATAAATTTTGATTATTATATGAAATTTTATGGGGAATTAGGTGCTGGGGCGTATGTCAGTTATGATGGTTATTCTTTAGAATTCCGTTACGGGAATGAACTTGGTTCTGATAACCAGCGTTTTTATCTTGATTTTAGCGTGGTGTTTGATACTCAATCGCACTGATGAATTTTTGAAATTTAAGTGGCTTTATACGTGATGAATCGGTTGGCTTGTTTATTTGTTTTGTTTGTGGCGATGATGCTTGCGGGGTGTAGCGTTGCGATTATTCATCCGCCATCTGCTGCGGCGTTTATGGAAAAGAGTGATGGCAATTTTGTGACAGATGCATCGGTCTCGGCGTTTTTCGGAGATCTTGTTGATGATGAACCGCATGTTAATTATGTTGCCGATGGCGTTAAGGAAGTGGAATTGTCAGATGGTTGGTATTATAAAAACAAGGAATGGCCTGTAGGAGCAAACTTCTCCATTCAGAAAAATAAAGGGTATTTCAAGTACGGCTTTGGATTTGACTTTTTGACGCCCTATGTGCAGGCGGGCTTTGCTTCTGATTATTTCGGCGTGATGGGTTGGAGCAATTTATGGCTTTGGCAATTGGAAAAAGTGGAACACAAGTATTTTCAGTGGGGTGGAGGGGTGTCCATTATTGAACAGTTGCCGATAGGGGATAATTTCCGCATAGGCTTGACTCAGCATTTGTCTAGAAATGGGCGCGAAGCCAATACGGCGCAACATGGGGCTATGGTTATTGGAATGGGTCGGTCGGCTCCGGTCTTTTATGATGAAATTGGCTGCGGTGGATATATTTCCTTTATACCGAATGAATCGCTAAGGGTTGGTATAGAATTCCGTTACGGAAGAGACTTGACATATAAACGCAGGGAGTATAGTTCCTATCCGGTAGAGTACGAAAAAATTTCAAAAATGGACAGGTTTGCTGTAACGGTAAGTATTATAAGTACGTCGGAATCTATTGTTACTTCAAGTGAAAAACATGAAAAAATGCAAAGGGAAAGAAAGGCTGCAGAAGAAAGACGGAAGGCGAGAGAGCTGCAATCCCTAGAAGAATACGAGGAGAGAGAAAATGAGTAACATTCAAAATAGAGATTTTATGCTAGGGATGTTCTTGCTGATAGCCCTTGTGATGACGGGGTGCTCTAGCCATCCGCCTTCTGCGGCACAGTTTATGAATGTGAATCCAAAAGGGTTTAGTTTTATTGTTGGAGGTGCTGCAAGAATGGGGGATTTATATAGTGGTCGTTCTCCGATTGATGTTGATAATATAGATGAAGAGAATTCTTGGGATGTGGATTTGTCTATGCTATATCAATTTGAACATGCTTTAGTTGGTTTTTCTTTTGAAAATGATTCTTTTCGACCTCTTGCTGGGGCTCGGTGGCGTTACATAGGATTGCAGGGCTGGGCTGGTATGGGGGCCATGCAAGGAAAGGATGGTGGCATTTCTGGAGGCTTGATGTTGATAGAAGAATATCCGATTCTTGATAACTTAAAAGTTGGAATTAGCGAGCATATCTCGCAAAATGCTTATATTGTAGATCCCAATTGTGGCGGTTTGGGTATTCCTTCTACGTATGGATATGGTGAGTTTGGTGTAGGAACTTATTTGACTTTTGCAGGCTTTTCTTTGGAATTTCGTTATGGTCGTGAAATTGATGAACCGAGGAATCGTTTTTATTTTATGATAAATTATGCGTTTAGAACGAAGGGTGAATCTAAATAGGTGTTTTAGTTGTATGATTATTGACGAAAAAGAAAATTTCTTTCGTTTTGTCATTCACGATTTGTTCGGGGATCGCCTTCTTGTAAGAATCGCTTGATGGACAGTTGAAATTTGCTGATGGATTGCGTTGAATTGAATTAAAGCTATTTTATAAGTGATGAATCGGTTGGCTTGTTTACTTGTTTTGATTGTGGTGGCGATGCTGGCGGGGTGCGGTGTTTCTAGCATTCACCCACCTTCTGCAGCTACTTTTATGGAAAAGAGTGACGGTGCGTTTTTAAAAAGCGTATCAGGTTCTTTATATTTGGGGGATTTGGCTTATGGTGGCTTGGGTGTTGATTTTGTGCCTAACAAGGAAATAAAAAAAGAAGTGAATGATGATTGGGCGTATGTAGAGCGAGAAGTTCCCGTCGATATAATGCTGGAAATTCAGCGGAGTATTGGATATTTTAAATTTGGCGGTGGATTAGATTTTTTAACGCCCTATTTACAGATTGGGTTTGTATCTGATTATTTAGGAGTCATGGGTTGGGGCAATTTATGGCTGTGGCAATTGGAAAAAGTTGAACACAAGTATTTTCAATGGGGTGGTGGATTATCCCTTATTGAACAGTTGCCTATAGGGGATAGTTTTCGAATGGGGTTGACGCAACATTTGTCTAGAAATGGACGACATGCTTGTGCTTTTGATGCGGGAATTGCTTGTACTCATGATACTCCTATTTTTTATGATGAAATTGGTGGTGGTGGCTATATATCGTTTGTTCCTCGCGAAACTTTGCGGTTCGGTCTGGAATTTCGATATGGTCGGGATTTGACTTATAAACGTAAGGATTATAGTAACTATCCTGAAAAGTACGAGAAGTTTTCTAATATGGATAGATTTGTTTTGACGATAAGTGTTATGGGTTGGTAGTAAATGCTGGGGCGTTGCGGGGCGGCGTCTGAGCGCCCGCTAGAAGGGGTGATGGAAGACGATTTGGACGCAGATGAGAATGGTGATGCCGGAACGGAGTCCGGCATGACAGCCTGTGAAGTGGTGCGGACAAAGTGGCTGCAATCAGGGGGAGCCTTCCCCCCTTTACTATCAAAATTCTCATACCTCAAAGGACCATAGGTCCGACCTCAAACCTTATTTGCCACTTCCTACCGCCTACTGCCTACTGTCTACTAGAATCATTTGTTTTTTTCCGCAGATTTTAGTATCTTAAAGGCTGTAAAAATTCTTTCGTCTCTCGTCTTTCGTCTCTCGTCTTATGTGTTTGAGATGAAAATTGAAAGCCGAAAAGTCTTAAAATTTGTAAAAAGCTTACAGAGGACAAATAAATGGATATTCAGGAACTTTCGGAAAAGGTGAAGCAGCAGAGTTCTTTTTGCATGAACTTGCTGCGTGAAGTTGAAGATACGGTGATTGGTCAGAAGGCGATGGTTGAAAGCATTCTGACGGGTATTTTGGCGGATGGCCACGTGCTTTTGGAAGGTCTTCCGGGCTTGGCCAAGACGACTGCGGTGAAGGCTTTTGCCGATGCTGTTTCGCTCGACTTCAAGCGCATCCAGTTTACTCCTGATTTGCTGCCGGCAGACTTGCTCGGTACGACGATTTATAACGCCCGCGAGGCAAAGTTCGAAACGCGCAAGGGCCCGCTTTTTACGAACCTTGTGCTTGCTGATGAAATTAACCGTGCTCCGTCAAAGGTGCAGAGCGCTTTGCTCGAAGCCATGCAGGAACGCCACATCACGATTGGTGACGAAACGTTCAAGCTGGACGAACCGTTCCTGGTGCTTGCCACGCAGAACCCGATTGAACAGGAAGGTACGTATCCGCTGCCGGAAGCTCAGGTGGACCGTTTCCTCTTGAAGGTGAAGGTGAGCTACCCGAACAAGGCTGACGAAATGAAGATTCTCGATGCAGTCTCGGGTGCGGGACTCCGCCAGCCGAAGGCTGTTGCGACGAAGGAAGATATCTTGAAGGCTCGCGAGCTCGTGAAGCAGGTTTATGTGGACGAACGCGTGCGCGAATACATCGTGAACCTGGTCTTGGCAACGCGTGATCCGGGTAGCATCAAGCGTAGCGATTTGGTGGGCTTTGTGGAAGTGGGCGCTTCGCCGCGTGCTTCTATCGGTCTTGCGCAGGCTTCGAAGGCTCATGCGTTTATCCAAGGCCGCGCTTACGTGACTCCGGAAGATGTGAAGGCTGTCGCTATGGAAGTGCTGCGTCACCGCATTATCCTCAGCTACGAAGCGGAAGCCGAAGAAGTCACTGCCGAAACTGTCGTGCAGAAGATTTTGGACTCTGTGGAAGTGCCGTAGTGAGGAGAAGCGGCTTGTATTGACAAGCCGTGACGACGAGAGCAACGCTCTAGCTGGAGGTTCCTCGTTGCGGAGGAGCGTTGCGGTCTGTAAAGGCGAGAGTCGCGGCAGAATGCTTGCGAGAGTCGCGAACTTTATTAAAAATGCACCCCGACGGGGTGCTTTTTTATTTGGCGTAAAATGCCGTAATTATGGCACAGGCGAATGCTGCCAAGAAGGACAAAAAGAGAATAATCGTTTTGCGTTTCTCTGATTTCCAGTGTTGTTGTAGGTATTTAATAGCGATGTAGAGAATATAGAGAATGTCGATTCTAGGGATGTTCTTGAGTTTTGAGGAGTCTACTTTGTCGTACATATATCCCCAAAGGCCTAGTAGAACAATTCCCAATAGGAAAATGATTGCTATGCAAATGGCAGATTTAAGGTCTGCAATGTTCTCGTTTGGCATGGTTCTAATATACGAAAAAAGCCCCCGGGCGGGGCTTTGTGGATGGGAAAATGTTTTATTGCAAAAATCCGCTGCTTAGAGCTGTGGTGGGGATGATTTTTGTGTTGTCATCGGGATCCGTGATGATGGCGACACCGGAGAGATAGTTTATCCAATGCTCCTGAGTCCCATATTCATGATAACGTAAATCGCGCCCGTTGGATCCTTTGATTTGTCTGTTGCTGATGGAGATGACAAACGGGGCCAAGAACTGGTCGTGCGAAATGGCTAAGGTTACTCCCGGTTTCATTTTGTCGTAAGTGAAATGCTTCTTGATGATTTCTTGCGTTTTTTGGTCAATATCGTAAAGAAATTCATCGCAGGCTGTTTTTTGGTCGTTGCTGTCGTATTCTTTGTATGCCGCTCTTGAATAGGCGCCCCAACCAGAACTGACTTTGCCTTTGCATGTTTTTTTGAGATTGTCGTCTTTATTCTGGACATACCAGCCGTCTAGCAAGTCATCGTTTGTTATCTGGATTTCGGTGTCATCGCTGTTGAACCATGCATTTTGGTTGCCTACGTCTTGACCTTTGTTTTTGGCGATAATCCATGCTGTTTGTTTGGCACGGTAAAATCTCGTGTGCATATAAGAGAAATCTTCAAGGTTCATTTCTTTTAACTTGCTGCCGACTTCTTTACACTGGTTTTCGCCCGTCTGGCTTAGTGTACCGCTTTCGCTGGTATCATCGCCGCGGGCCGCGTGTCGGAGAATGAATGTCACTTTTTCGTTGGAACGGAGGCAGTAGAAAATATCGAATATGGGTATGAATTTATCTGTCGTGGAGCGGAGGGTTTTGCAGGCGTCGCTAAGAACTTCGACTTTGTTTGTGGCGTTTTCACCATTTTTAATGATTACCGGGGTGCCATTGCCGCAGGTAATTTCTACGCCGTTTTCGACTTCTTTTGCCGTGCATCCTTCGCCTTTGAGCGAGGCAAGCCATTCGTCTTCGGTGAGGTTTGGGTCTTTTTCCTTCGCGATGTCGAACGCGCTCTTGCCTTCCTTGCCGGGATCCCCGTTTTTCACGGTGACTACATTCCCGCCGCAATTCAAGTCGTAGCCGGTTCCGTCGGTACGTTCGTCCACGGTGCAGTTTGCGCCATCGTTTCCTTTTTCAAGAATTTCTTCGAAGTTCGTGCCGCAAGTAATCTTGATGTTGCCGTTGGAAAGCTTTTCGCCTTTGCAGTTGTCTCCCTTGAGTGCGTCGAGCCATTCGTCAACGGTGAGGTTCGGGTCTTTTTCCTTCGCAATGTCGAACGCGCTCTTGCCTTCCTTACCGTCTTCTCCGTTTTTTACCGTAACAACATCACCGTTGCAGTCCAGATCGTAGCCGGTTCCGTCCGTCCGTTCTTTCACGGTGCAGTTTGCACCGTCATGACCTTTTTCGAGCTCAGCTTCGAAACTTGAACCGCAAGTAATTTTGATGTTGCCGTTTGCAAGTTGTTGTCCCTTGCAGTCATCGCCTTTGAGCGATGCTAGCCATTCATCAACGCTTTCCAGGTTCGTGTTCTTTTCTTGTGCGATTTCGAAAGCGCTCTTGCCTTCCTTGCCGGTTTTCCCGTTTTCTCCGTTTGTTATTGTGACAACCTTGCCACCGCAATTTAAGTCGTAGCCGTCCTTTTCCTTGTTTTCCTGGATGGAACAGCTTGTGCCGGCATCGCCTTTTAATGATGCTAGCCATTCCTCTTCAGTGCCGGTAAAACCTTTTGATACGGCAGCTTCGTAAGCCGATTTGCCTGTAGCGCCTTTGTCGCCATTTTCTCCTTTGACGCCGTCGTTTCCGTTCTTCAGCTCGCCAACTTTTTCATTGCCGCAGATAACATCGTAACCGTTGATTTCTTTGTTCTCCACAATCGAGCAAGATGATCCGTTTTCTCCTTTAGAGCCGGTATCGCCTTTTTGTCCTGGGCTGCCGTTTTCGCCCTTGTCCCCTTTAACTCCGTCCTTGCCGTTTTTTCCGTCTTGACCGTTTGCTCCATCTTTACCATTTTTGCCGTCTTTACCATCACGACCGTCTTTGCCGTTGTGGACTACACCGACGGAATCTCCTCCGCAGACGATTTTTACACCGCTGTCGTCGTCTAGAGGTTCTGTAGTACAAGCGATGGAGGACAAATCCGGTGCTTCAGTGACTTCATCGAGGCATCCGCAAAGAAAACCGAAACAAATAAAAGATGTTGTAAGAACGATTTTGGATTTCATAATTGCTCCCATTAGTTTTTCGCGACAAATTTAGCATAATTACATGTTTAAGGGGAAAAATATGGACTTTTAATGTTGTTGATTTATCAAACAGCGAAATTGGGCTTTTTTTAGCTTTATTTCAATATAAGGCGCTTTAAATGTGCGTTTTCTCACCATGCTTAAGCCCAAGTGTATGTTAAACATTATATTTATATTATTAGGGTTTTAAGCAATGATAAGTCTTCAAGATTACGCAAGTCATGTATTTTTTATACCGTCTTTGTTGGTAGGGGGTGTATTCCTAGCAACTCTTTACGTTTTGGGCGAAAAAAAGAAGATGAAAGAGATCCTTTTTTGGGGAGTCTTGTTCTCGCTTTGCCCTTACATGATTATTTCGGATGGAATCTATCATGGCTTGATGAATTTGCTTGCTAGCACTGTGGGATCTGTGCCGTTGCTTGTCGATGTGATTATCGATTACATGAGTCGAATAATCTTGATTCCTGTTTCGATGTATATATGCCATAAACGTCTTTCTGTTCATTGGTCGCAATCGCTTTTCATGCTTAGTGCTTTTGGCGGTATAGGCTATTTAGGAATGGTTGTTGGCAAAACGCAATTCGCGGCATTTATTGTCGATGCTGTGGCAATTGCAATTTGGTGGAAGCTTATTTGGACAGAAATAATGTTTGTTCGCCATACTCAGGCTTTTATGCGGTTTGGGTTTGTGGGCGTTGTCACTGCGTTTAGCATGTTTGTGAACCTCGCCATGTATGTGTGTGTGCGAATGATCGAAGTGACACCGGAATTTTTAGGTTATCTGGTTTTTGTTTCATGGCTTTTTTGGCTTACGCTTACGATTGCCGTAAAACTTATTTTCAGGACCGTTCGCTTAACGCAACAGGCCGAAATCGATCGTAACCATGATGAACTCACGGGGCTTCCGAATGCTCTTTTGTTTTCGAATTACGCTCAAGAATTGGTTTCAAGAAACTTGAAGGAACGTTATGCGTTTGTTGTTTTTGATTTGGACAACTTTAAATCATTTAACGAACGGTATGGTTTCGATGCTGGCGATAATATTTTGAAGTTTACGGCGGATACGCTTAGGAATATTTTTGGTGAACGCTGTGTGACTCGGGTATCTTGCGATACGTTTCGCGTCATTGGAGACGTTACTGGGATGAAGCTTAAAATAAAAGAAGTGTATGATAAAATTCGTTACTCGTCCAGCTATGGGGCTTCAGAGATTAAGGCTGGCGTTTATGTGCAACGCGAAGAGAACGAAAATGTTGAAAGATGCTTTATGAGAGCGCGTCTTGCAGAAACTTCAATTAAAGGGCGCTATGATGAATATGTTGCGATTTACGCTGATGAAATGAGCAATCGAGAACGTTTGAAGATGTATCTGATAACGCATATCGATGAAGCGATTGAACGCGAATACATCAAGGTGTTTTACCAGCCTGTTGTAAATATAAAAACGAATAAGTTGTGTGGGTTCGAAGCGCTTGCTCGTTGGGTGGATCCGAAGCATGGCTTGATTTCGCCTTTGGATTTTATCGGTGTCCTTGAAGATGCGCACTTGATTTACAAACTTGATTTGTTTATGCTGAAAAAAGTTTGCGAACGGTATCGCAAAGAAACGGAATTAGGACATCAATGTGTTCCGGTGTCGTTTAATTTATCGAAGCTTGATTTTAAATTGAGTGAGATTTTCAAAGAAGTGAAGCGTTTTACGGACTTGTACAACGTTCCGCACGAAATGCTCCATGTTGAAATTACGGAGTCGGTTTTAGATGATGACGATGGCGATTATATCAAGAACCAAATTGCCCGATTCCAAAATGATAATTTCCAAGTTTGGATGGACGACTTTGGTGCTGGGTATTCTTCGCTGAATATGTTGAAAGATTATAATTTTGATTTTATCAAAATTGACTTGGTGTTCTTGCGGAACTTTACTGAAAAGTCAAAAGTGGTTATTCAATCGATGGTCGAGATGGCGAAGCGCCTGCATATGGGAACGCTTTCGGAAGGTGTTGAAACAAAGGAACATCTCGATTTCTTGAAGGAAATTGGCTGCGACCTTGTACAAGGTTATTACTTCTCGAAACCGCTCCCGTATGACGAAGTGATGAAAGTGCTCGAAGAAAAGGGTGTGGAAATGTAGAAACCCGCGGGTTGCGAAATTGCCTGAAAGTTTGAATGCAAAAAGCCGCAGCTTGTGTGCTGCGGCTTTTTCTAATGCCTGGATCCTTCGATGTAGTTTATCCCGGACACCGTTCCGGGGCTCAGGATGACAAATTTGAAGAAAGGAGGTGCCCGCTCAATGGCGGGCATGACAGTGCTGAAACAGACTGTCTACTGCCTACTTCCTACTGTCTACTAAGCTTGGTGAGCCTTGAACCAGCGGATAAGACCGTTGGTGGAGCTGTCGTGGTTGAGTTCAGCATCAGCCTTTGCAAGTTCCGGGAGGATCTTCTTGGCGAGCTGCTTACCGAGTTCAACACCCCACTGGTCGTAGCTGT
>CAMJNF010000111.1 GCA_946407235.1 uncultured Fibrobacter sp.
CTTTCATGGCTTCGGCAAGTTCTTCGTTTTCGATTTGCTTGCCCGCCGTTTTCATTGCGGCAAGGAGCGTTGCTTCGGTGAAGTACTTGGGCTTGCTCTTCTTTTTCTTTTGCAGTTCTAGGCTGTCGAAAGGAGCGTGGTCCCCGAGATTCCATTCGGGGAATGTTTCAACGATGTTTGTGATATCGTCGCCATCGCCTTTGCCTTCGGAATCTGCACCTTTCGCGTCGTTTGTCATGCCGGACTCTGTTCCGGCATCACCTTTTTTCTTTTTCGAAGGTTTCTTCTTTTCTTCCTTGACAAGTGCACGGAAACCTAAATCTTCATTTCGTTTGAGCTTCAGGCGGAAAATTTCGCTGCTTGTCATTCCCGCCTCCGAGCGGGAATCTCCATTCTTGGCTGCTTCCAGCAGAATCTCCATTTCGCTCCAGACATACGGCTTAAGCCATGCTTGCACAAAGCGTTCCTTTGCGAGCTTGTAGATGTTTTCTTCCATCTCAGGGAGATTTTGCGGTTCTTCTCCCGTGGGGATAATAGCAAAGTGGTCCGTGACTTTACTGGAGTTGATGAAGACAAAGTTTTCGTTGCCGTCGCGCATGACGGATTTTTCTTGCGGTGTGGCAAGTCTTTGTGCAAGCGCGTATGCTTCTTGCTGCATCGTGTCCGGCAGGTATTGTGAGTCCGTACGCGGGTAGGTGAGCAACTTCTTTTCGTACAAGTTTTGTGCACAATCGAGAACTTGCTGGGCACTGTACTTAAAACGCTTGTTGCCTTCTTTTTGCAGTTCCGTCAAGTCGAAAGGCTTCTGCGGGAACTGCTTTTTCTGCTGGATGTCAATCTTTGCAATCGCCGCTTCTTCCGGCGGCGAGCATTTGTCTATAACAGACTGCGCCGGCTCTTCCTTCTCGAAAATCGCAACTTTTAAATTGCTTTGCTTGTCTGCCGCGACCTTCGCTTCTGCTGTCATGCCGGACGCCGTACCTGCATCGGCTTTTGCGGCAGTCCCTTCGGCAAGTTCAGGGTTCTTTTCTGGATTTTTCGCTTGCGCTTCGCTCAGAATGACGTCTTGGGAGGATTGCTTTTTTAATTCCTCATTCCGATTTCCTAATTCCGAATTCCTAACGAGCTGTGCCTGGAACCCTTTCCACGTTCCTACAACGCTGTAATAAAACAATTCCTTGAACTGCTCGACAATCGCATCGCGTTCCACGACCAGGTTCAGCGTCGGTGTCTGCACACGCCCCACAGAAATCATCTTTCCGCGCCCGGCGGTGAGCGTGTAAGCACGAGTCGCATTCAGTCCGACCATCCAGTCGGCACGCTGGCGGAGCCTTGCCGCATAGCTCAAGTTCAAACGCTCAGTCGCGTCTTCCAGATTCTTCCAAGCCTTGTCCAAATCCTTCGCCACATAGCTGTTCACCCACAAGCGCTTGATTTGTTTTTTGCGAAAGTCCGGCGTGTAGTCGAGAATCAAGTCGAAAATTAAATTACCTTCACGGCCCGCGTCCGCTCCATTCACAAGAACATCCGCCCTTGCCATCATGTCGCGAACAACCGCGAGCTGCTTTCGCGTGCTCTCGATTTCCATCAATTTGAATTTTTCGGGCAAAAGCGGCAAGTTCGAAAGCCGCCAGCCGCCCTCGAAACCGGGGTAGGCGTCCAACGGCGCAAGCGTAATCAAGTGACCCACGCACCACGTGATGCAATGGTTCTTGCCGATTAGGCACCCGTCGCCTTGCGTAAACTTTTCACCTTCAATACGTTCCAACATTGGCTTGTAATGCTGATTGGCGACAGAAGGTTTTTCGGCGACGAGTAAAATCATAATTACCGAAAAGATATAAAATTTTTCAGTTTTTAAGGGATTTTAGTCTACTTGTGGACTATCAATCTTTTTTCTAGATACTCGCTAAAACAAGCCGACTATAAAATCAAAAAATTGATTTATATAATAAAAAGTAAAAATTACGAACCAAATTAATCCAAACAAGGCAAAAGGCAAAATCGGAATAATTCCTATTGCCGCAAAAACCATCCAAGCCTTATTGGGAAGACTCTTAATTTTCAGCGAGAATAAATCCAGTAACAACAAAATAGCCGACGCAAGCATCACTAAAGAAAATAACAGCGCGATTAAGAAAAGAGGTCTGTCGGCAATAAAATCAAGACGATTACCTACAAAAATTATGGACGTTGGTGCATAATGAACTGCCAAACATGCTGCGGAAATAAACGCAGTCAAAGTAAAGAATTTTTCTATCAATTTCTTAATCAATTGGACTACTCCATAGCGCAATGAGCTGAAATAATGTCTTTCGAATATCCTTTCTGAAATACAATTTTATCGCTGAACGGGCCTGGCTCTATTGTGAAACCATCAAATGGTTCTGCATCATAAATAATGACGATAGAATCTTGTCGTTCATCAATTCCAATATCTGGTCCTAGACTACCACCGCCCGCAACACCTCCATCGATTACAAACCTATATGTCAAAATATTTTTTCTAGAACCATCATCATCCTGATATTGAAGATGCCAAACACAAGGAGCATTGGTATCAACAAAAAAGTCATACCAAAAAGATTCGTTCTGATTCTCCCGTTCTAGGAAAATTTTCTTGCCACCCAACTCGCATTGCTTTAGATTTTTATCTCCATATTCATAAATAGGATAAGTAGCCCCCGCAATCGGATTAAAGCATGCGCGACAAAAGGACAAATACGAAAGAAAGATTACAGTAAGGGCTATTTTCGCCCACAAATCCTTCTTTTTAAAAAACTCGACCGCTTTAAATATTTTTTCCGATATTTGCATACAACAGATAGAATATACAAAATCTGAGCTGATTTCGTGTATTAGCGCAATGATTGGACTTGACCGAGCTGTTGTTTTAGTGTGTATGAGAAAATTCGGAAATTCCGAATTTACGTCAAATTTAACGTAATTAATCAATTGGAAAAAGGTTCTAAATGCTAGCTATAGTTTGCGATCTTTCAATTTTTGCTAACGGTTGTTTGCAAAATTTGCGTAGTTTTGTTTTTTGCAAAATATTTGATGTATTTTGTTTGCCCTAAATCAAACTAGGGAATAATTATGAATCGCAACGAATTTTTCGCCATGGTAAAAGACGTCCATGAGCATCCTGAACATTTGGCAGAATATCGCAAAACATATAGGAACGTTTATCCTTTTAGCGACGGCATTTTCAAAATGCTTATAGCGAACGAGGCTAAACCCGAACGTACCGTAAAATTTTTGAATGCTATGCTTGAACTTACGGGAGATAACGCCATCAAATCGTTCACTTTAGGTGTTCAAGAAAATCCTGGTGTCCTAAACGATAAAACAGCCATTTTTGACATATACGGCACTACGGAAGCCGGCGCTCCTATCCTTATTGAAGTTCAGCAGAATTACAATAAATTTTTCGTTGATCGTCTTATTTATTACACATCTCGAGTTTTTACCCGCACCGTTAAAAAATCGCAAACATACAAATTGCCACACATTTATGTGCTCTCAATCTTGACCGAAAACCAATTTCCTCTAGAAAGAAACACCTATCTTCATCACTCACAACTCGTACGCAATCGGCGTCACTTTTATGACAAGTTGGATGTCTATTTGATAGAACTCGAAAAGTTTTTCGCAATAGAAGATAGAACACCCCTAGAAGTTCGAGAACAGTCTACCCGAGCTGATATGTTACGCATTTTCCGCGATGTCCTTGAAGAAAAAGATATTCCCGAAGAAAAGTTAAAAAGCCTACTTGACAAGGATTTCATCAAAGATGTATCTTTGACAGGGTACACTGATGAAATTCTTTTGAACGAGGTTGACGGTATGACAGACTTGCTTTACGAGAGACAAGGGGCCTACGCTCAAGGTCATGACGATGCCTGTAAAGAACACGCACAACTCATGGTCGATGCCGGAATATTGACCCCAGAGAAAGCGGCTGAACTTTTCAAGGTTCCTAAAAAGGAAATATTGCCAAGAAATCGATGATAGTTTTTTTTTCTAAGCAAAATATCCAGCCCGACTAAGTCGGGTTTTCTCTTTTTTCATTTTGCAAACTGCTTATAAAATCGATTTCTTTTAATCCCTTAAAATTCCATACGCTACAAATCATCTTCAAGTGAAATAGATGAGTCTTCATTGGGCGTACTATTATTAGGAAAAGGAAATCGAGGACGGGGCATGGGTTTTGGACCGATATCATCCAAAATACGCTTGCGGTTAGATTCAAAACGGTCACTCTGGATAGCTCTTTGCATAAACGTTGCGTAATCTTCAATAACCTTGTAAACCTTGTCGAAAGTCGAGCGAAATGCTTTACGCTTGCTTTCCACATGCGGCGTCGGTAACTGGTTTGCAAGATCCAAGGCAAAAACTTGGACGGAGTCGAGCTGGCTCTGCATTGCATCATAAGCCAGACGAGCGCTATCACGAGAAGCGACGGACACAATTGGCTGTTCCGTGCGATTTTCTGCTTGATTCAAAGCTTCAAGGGCGTCCTGATAATTCTTCTTTATGTAGTTGCAGTAACCCATAACGAGGTATGCTTCAGACACGAGGAAGGATTCTGGAAGGTTGTCAATAATCCATTTGGCATACTTTATAGCTTCATCCGGCTTGTTGGCCTTGATAAAGGCCCATGCGATACCGAGCATCGCTTCGTCGAACACCGGAGAATCCTTCTGCACCAGGCCATACATCCGAGCGGCAGCTGCGATGTCCGGCTTTTCACCAGAGAAGAAGAGGTGGCCGAGCTTAACTCTTGCAGCGTCCTGGAGGTCGCGTTCAGACTGGTTGGAAACCGGCTGTTCCGTAATATCGCGGAAGCAGTTTTCAGCTTCGTCGAACTTGCCCATACGGCTGTTAGCAATACCCATGGTGTAACGGGCGTAGAGGTAGTTTGCGTTACCCGGAGGGATGGATGCGTGCAGGTCAATGGATTCCTTATAGAGCCCCTGTTCGAACTTGATTTGGCCGGCAACGTAGTCAGCGTCAGCCTTCGCATCGCTTTTGCCGAACTTCTGGGCGATGGTCTGGTATATGGCCATCGCTTCTTTGTACTTGCCTTCCTTATAGTTGATGTTCATCAATTGAAAGTGATACTTGGCAAGTTGGTCACTTTGTGGATAGCGCTTGATAGCATCTCGGTAAATTACCCTAGCAGCCTTGTGCATACGGAGTTTTTCGAAAGATTTTGCTTCGTAGAAAGCAGCCTGGTCCACAAGGCGGAATGTCGGGTACTTCGTTTGGATCTCGCCGAAGGCGTAAGCCGCTTCCAAAAATTGGCGGTTCAAATAGAGACTTTCTGCTGCATGGTAGTCTTTTTCAGGCTCGATCATCAAGCGACGGTAGCGTTCTTCGCCGATTTTTTCTTCGCGGGTATCACCGAATCGGGTCGTGAGCTTGACTGCCCACACAAAGCCGCGGTTCTTTTTAGCCCAAAGATCGTCGTGAGACATTTCGAGGTCGAGGGCGAGGTAACGGAAGATGCTGACATTCTTGAAATTAACAGTAGCTCCAAGGACCGGGTTGCCTTCCTTCGTGTAGCGAGCGCGAACGCCGAGGTGAGGAAAAAGATAATAGGTCAAGGAAAAGCTCATTTCGAGGTCGCAACCCTTGCCATCTTTAGAATCGTGGATGAGGTCCAAAATGGAGAATTCGGCTTTGAATTCGAGGAGACGGTTGAATCCGCGATAGAACAAAGAGAGGTTCAAGTTCGTCGGAAGCTTGTAAGCGTCATCAGCTTCGTCAACAATCGGAGCAAGGAGGTTCTGCACGGCAACGCCGATGAGCAAGTAACCATATTTTGATGATGCAAGCGGGTTCCAGCTTAAACCCACATCAGCATTAACCTTGAGCTGATCTTTTTCATTAAACTGGTTGGTGTAAAGCACATCGAGGTTGACGCCAAGAGATAGCAAGTGGAAAAGTCTGTACGCGTAACCGAACTGAGCGGCTATTTCGCCATAAGACTCGCCATCTTCAAATGGAGCGCCTTTTTCAAAAAGGGATATGCCCAAAGTGTGCTTGTAGTCGATCGGGAACGTCAAGCTGACGTATTCCTGGCTAGCATCGCTACTGGAGGTGCTAAAGATTGCTGCACTGAATTCGAGCTGATCAGTTTCAGAAATACCAGCCGGGTTCACATACATCGAAGTGTTACCGCCAAATTCGGCAAACCAATCGTTCTGCTGATACTGATTCGGCGTGTCGGTTGCTTTTGCAAACAAAAACGTGCTGGCTACGGCAAGTTCGAGAACGAACTTTTTGACGAAACTAGTACGCAACACCATGTTATCTACGCTTGAAAAACTCTTCTATAAAACCCACCTCAATATACTTTATTTTGTTTGGGTGAACAAGCAGAATGCCTCATTTTTTTGAGCCTGTTTTGGCTGTTTGGGGCAAAAAGTTTTTAAATTGTCACAAGATAGGTGCCTTTAAAAAGGCCTTTTATGAAGGAGAAGTGAATGTCCGAGTTTACAGTTTTAAAGACTGCTGCCGTTTTTGGCGTTGTCTTGGGTGTGACCCAGTCCGTTTTGGCTGCGGATACCCCGTACGATCTGATTCGTCCGGTTTACCCCATGACTTGGGATACTTTGAGTGACACAGACGTGGGAACCGTCCTTAGCTTTAGCAAGTTTGTCGTCGCTCCCGAAGATACCCTGCTCGGTATTCCTGAGATTGGCTCCAAGCCGGCCGATTTCAAACCGAACGGTTTCATTTCGGATTCGCTGGACCAGGCTTACATCGATGCCTTGAACCTGAAAATCGGTAACATTCGCGTGAACCAGGCTGGTTACCTTCCGAGTGATCCCGAACAGCAGTTTTATTATACGACTTCGGGTAAGTGCGAAGATGTTTCTTATACGGTCGTTGATTTGGACGGTAAAGAAGTTGCCAAGGGCGGAGCGCTCACGAGTACGGAAGCTTCTGCCGAATACAAACGCGTCGTGAAGGCGCATTCAAATGCAATGATTGGCCGCTATACGGTGAAACTTGCCGAATCGACGAAGCACGTGTGTATCGGTAAGTTGGGCGGGGTGGCGGGGTTACCCAATGACCAGAGACTCCGTATCAAGGTAGGCAAGGAATATTCCTCGACCTTCATTATTAGCGAGAATGTCTATTCTATGCTTCGCGACGCGACACTCAAGTTCTTTGGTGCGCAGCGCAGTGGCGATGCCGAGTCTTGGTTCCATGGTCCAAGCCACGTAAAGGATACTATTCCAGGTGGCTGGTATGATGCTGGTGACTACTTGAAAGAAGGTCCGACCATGACCTATGCGTTCATGGTGCTTTCTGCTCTTGCAACGCTGCATCCGGAACGCGATGCCGACCATTATGCCTTCAATCATAGCGAAACCGTAAAGACCGACGATATTCCCGATATTCTCCGCGAAGCAAGGCATGGCGCCGAATTCTTCTTGCGTTCTTACGAGCGTGCCGAGGGAGTGGTTAAGGATATGGCGGTGACCATTGGAAAACTTGCGGCTGACCATATTTTATGGGACCGTCCGGAAAATATGGAATCTCGTGCGGATGCGCAGCCAAGGCCGCTTATACATGGAATTGGCCCGAAATTTTCCGGTGCGATTGCTGCGGGGTTGGCGTTTTTGAGCCAGAGCTACGCAACCTATGATAAAACATTTGCAGATAGTTGCTTGAAGGTGGCGGAGAAGCTATACGCCTATGGCAAGGCAAACAAAGATGCAAAAGAAATTTGTGACAAAGAAGCTTATCCGTGTTCTCGTGGACCGAATGATAATCTTGCCATGGCGGCAATCGCTCTCCATTATGCGACTTATGAAACATCCAAAAAGATGGATTACCTGACTGACTTGACGGACAATAAAGAAATCAATGATAATTCCTCAAATTCCAAGTATACCCCTGTATTTGCGGGTGGTTGGTTTGGAATGAAATCCGGTTTTAATCCTGGCGGTTGGGTGAGTGATTACGAAGATACCTATTCTATCGCTTTGTACGCCTTCTACAAGTTGTTCTTGGCTGATTCCAACGTGAGCAAAAAATATGGACTTTCTGATTCGTTGCGCACTGATTTTTCGGAACGGACTGTTGCTGAGTTGACAAGGAATGTTGCTATGGGGTCGACTGATGGCGAATCAAAGATAGCTCTGCCTTATAGAGATGGTTTTGAATATATGCATTACTCGGCTCCCTGGTACAATTTTTTGCCCGTGTCGTGGGGTGTTAATGGTTATGATGTCGGACATGTTTTAACGATGCTTGCATATGCCGAGGTTACCGGGAATACCCAAATTCGTCAGATTGCAATCAATAAAATGAATACCTTCTTGGGCATGAACCGCTGGGATATTTCGTTCGTGATGGGTGTGGGCGACAAGAACGAAGCTCACCTGCACAGTAGAATGGCCAATCCGGAATTTTGGAACGGAAGTAGCTTGAATCCAGAATCATACTACCAGGTTGCTCCGTACAAATACAGCACACTGGTAGGCGCTTTTTTAGGAGGTGGGTGTCAGGATACCCTGCTTTCGGATGCTGAATATTTTACTGCAACAGATGCTACTTTATCGAGTGCCACATCGTTGTTTGCGGCCACAGTGCTGTTGGCTAGCGAAAATGCTCCAGGTCCTTCAGTGAAAATCAAGAAAAACGGCGAGAGGGCTCCGTTCATGGGCTCCTTGAAAATTGCCCAGCATGGGAACATGCTCCATATTACTTATCACCTTGCGCAAGCGGAACCGGTCAAGGTCAAGCTCCTTTCTGTTTCGGGAAAGCAGGTGATGCAGCATTCGGGTGTTGAATCGGCCGGTAGCCACCAGTTGCAGTGGAATTTGGAACGCGTTCCGGTGGGCTCCTATGTGGTGGCTGTTTGGGCGGGTAGCCAACACGAGCATAAAATTGTGAATATTGGCCGCTAAAGGCTAAAATCAGGTTTCAGGGACCCCGAAAATCCGGGGTCCTTGTGTGTATGATTTGGTTTGACAGGCTAATCTAAAGTCGATCGCCAGCCGAAATGCGAAAAAGAAGCGCTCAAATTCATCGAGAAGCATTTACAACATTTTTTCAAGATTTACGCAAATGGAAACAGATAGATTTTTACTGCGCCCGTGGCGCGAAAGCGATGCCGCAGCTTTGTTCAAATATGCAAGTGACCCCGAGGTGGGACCACGCGCCGGTTGGGAACCGCACAAGAACGTAGAAGAAAGCCTGCAAATTATCCGCACTATTTTCAGCGGGGATCACATGTGGGCCATCGAACTGAAAGAGACGGGAGAACCCATTGGCTGCATCGGCTATCTGCTCAAAGGCGAAAGCAACATCGACATCGGCGAGAATGAAGCCGAAGCTGGTTACTGGATTGCAAAGCCTTATTGGAACAAAGGAATTTGTACTGAAGCGTTAAAGTTAATGATAGACTATTGCTTCAATGAAAAACACATTGACGTTCTCTGGAGCGACTTTT
>CAMJNF010000112.1 GCA_946407235.1 uncultured Fibrobacter sp.
CGTACCTGACCTACGAACAGGGCGACTTCAACTCGTTCTACTTTGCCGAAGAACCCCTAACCGCCATCGATTTCGATTGCCCGCGCAATATCAAGGTCCGCGACCGTGCAACACTTTTCAACCTGCTTATCGGCTTGGATGGCTACACCATTTGTTCCGGCGTCATCAGCCACAAACTCAACGGCCGGAACATCATCGCGAGGCACCTCGACGTTCACGACAAGATGACCATCGGTTACGTAATGCGAAAAGGCGTAACGCCATCGCGCTACGCCAAAGCCTACATTGCCGCCCTAATGCGGCATTGCAGATAAGTTGTTACAGACCGCGTTCGAATTCCGCGAGGAACTTGCGACCCTGTTCCCATTCGCCGAGGTTGGAATCTGAATTGATGTGGCCGAGGGCGCCCGCGTTGAACAGCCTGGCGCCCCAGGATTTCGCGAAGAATTCCGCACGCGCGAATGTCATGTACGGGTCGTTCTCGCTGCCCACGACACACGAAGGCACCGGCAGCTTGCCCGTGGGCATCGGTGCAAAATTGCTGATGGACTCCACTACGTCGGTATCGGCAGGCGCCACCAAGAACACGCCCTTGACGTTTGCCGGAAGCTCGCGCCGTTCCTGAGCGCGCAAGAGCCAAAACACCGTGGTCACGCTGCCCAGGCTGTGCGAGACGAGAATGGTATCGCCCTTCAGCTGCTTGACGGTTTCGTCGAGCGTGGCGACCCATTCTTCTTTTTGCGGTTTGTCCCAGCAACGCTGGTAAACACGCGATGCGTCGGGCAAGCTCTTCGCCCAAAAAGTCTGCCAATGGCTCGGGCCAGAATTATTCAAACCGGGAACAATCAGGTAATGCATTTTCGAAGTCCTTTTCCTACAAAAATAGTATAAAACCAAACTAATGGTTTATAACCCTCCAAAATCGGATTCACTATTCGGGAGAAGACGGCCTTTATGCATGGTGTAAATTCGATCGCCATACTTAAAGCCGCGAGCATCGTGAGTCGCCACGATTACCGATGTTCCCGAGTGCGCAAGTTCTGCCAGCAGGTCAAAGACTATTTTCGCATTGTTTTCATCGAGATTGCTCGTAGGTTCATCGGCAATCACAATATCGGGCTTATTGACCAACGCGCGCACGATGGAGGCCCGCTTGAGTTCTCCGCCCGAAAGTTCCGCCGGCATTTCGTTTACCAAGTGTGCAATGCCGAGCGTTTCAAACTTTGAGACAATGTCGTCATCTACGGAATCGGTAAGATTTTTCACCTCGATGTTTTTGCCATCGCGCAATGCCCGCGGGAGCAAGATGTTTTCGAGTACAGTAAAATGCGGCAAGAACACGGATTCCTGAGGAATGTAGCCGATTTTGTCGTTACGAACTTTAGAAATTTCAGCATCTGTCAAATTCGCAAAATCGGCACCGTTAAAAACGATGGAGCCTTGCGTCGGGCGGTTGATTCCAGAAAGCAGGGACAACAGCGTGCTCTTTCCGCTACCCGATTCACCAAAAATCACCGAAAAATCGCCGGACCACGCAAAGAATTCCACATCTTCGACGGCATTAAATTCTTCACCGCGGCGCGTGTAGGTTTTAAACAGATTAGATACATTTAAAATCAATGTTCTACCTCCCTCAAGGCTGCGTAAGCATCCATTTTGCTCACCTTATTGGCAACGCCGTAAACGGCAATCGGGCCCACGGAATGCAAAAGCAAAATCACCACCGCGTAAACGCCCGCAATTTCGATTGGCGAGGGCACGATAAAAGGGATTCCCACATGTTCGCCTATCCAAATCTTGAAGGTAAAGAAGGCTACACTCGTAAAAAGCAAACCGAGGTACGTTCCCACGGCAGATACCAGCAGCGATTCACCCAGTACCAAGTTCTTCAAACGCTGGCGGGTAAAGCCCACAATCCGCAGCAGTGCATATTCGCGCCTGCGTTCCCGCGTGGAAAGCGAAAACGAAATCACGATAGCCGAGGCTGCAATAATCAAGAATATAGCAACAATCACCCACACAATAATCTGCAAGAAATTCGCCGATTTTTCAAGTCCGGAGAATAAATCCTTGCGATTGCGAATCTGCACTCCGTCAAAGCGCGTATGAATTTCACGCGTAAGCCTATCGAAATCGGCATCCGCACGCAACTTGACAAGAATGCTAGAATACTGATCCCTATTATCCAAGAAAACGACACCCTTCGCCTTGGCTGCCTCGCGAATACTAGCCAACGTCGTAACATCGACAAATATGGCCTGGTCAAGCTTGTTGCCAACCGGTTCAAGCTTTGCCGCTACAGGGTACTCGTGATCAAAAATCTTGAGCGTCTTCTTTTCGCCCGTGTAGATTTCACTTCCGACCACGATTGAGCCCTTGGGGAGCTTGTCGGCAAGCACTTCGCGAATCCACGGTTGAATCACAAAATCAGATTCGGTATCGAACCCGATAATCGAAACTTTCTGGTCGCAGCAACTCGCACTTAAAGTTGTCAAATAATACTGCGGAGTCGCAATTTCGACACCAGCGAGCCCGCGTATAAATTCCAGCGAACCTTGCGGCAAGTAGGTGTACTTGGAATCGCCCTGCAAAAGCACACTCTGGTCATTGATTTCGCTCCCCTGCGGAATAACAATCACGTCGGCCCCCAGACGCGACGACAAACGGTTCAAACCCTTCGAAAGCGAAAACGACAAAAGCCCGCCCACCAAAAGAACGGAGGCGAACAGGGCAATCAACAAAGAAAGCCCAAAACTCCGGAAGGGGTTCCGCAAATAATTCTCAAGAATAAGATTTAAGTTCGTATTGTTCATTTCGCCTTCTTAATTTCAGATAAACCAAATTCACTGCCGCAAATAATGCAATCACGACACCCGTAACGGCAAGTACCGGAGCCGTTATCGTATGGCAAGCCATATGGGCATGCGGGCAAGTCCCCACAATCAAAGTCGGCACCAGCGAAACAAAGATTCCCACCACAAGCGCCAAGGCAGAAAGAGCGAGGTGAACATTCTTCTTAGGGAATCCCGCCGCCAAGACGGCAATCACCAACAAGGCAAGTCCCAAAGCCGCATCTACCGTCGCCGAAGTCCCGCAACGCATCGCTCCGCCACCGCATACAGGCAGAACAACTCTGGAAAGGGCAATCAGCAATATGCCGAGAATGAGGTTTGTAACAACAAATGTTTTATACTGTTTCATAGTACTCTCCGTTTTTTGTTTTTTACCGAGCGGTTTCAAAAGCCTGCGTCAGGTCGGCAATCAGGTCATTCACATCTTCAAGGCCTATCGACAAACGAATGGTATCGGTATGAATGTCCGCCAACTTCTGCGCTTCGGGCGGGAGCTCGATATGCGTTGTTGTCGAAGGGTTGATAATCAAGGATTTTGCATCGCCAATGTTCGCCTGGAAGCTGAACACCTTCACCGCTTCAAGGAACTTGATTAGCGTTGCACGGTCATTCGCCTTAAGGCCGAAACTGAGAATCGCACCGGCACCCTTCGGGAAATACTTTGCCGCCAATGCGCGGTACTTGCTGTTCTTGGCGTGGGCGTGATTCACCCAGGCAACCTCTTCGCGACCTTCCAAGAATTCCACTATTTTTTCAGCAGACTTGACCGACTTGGAGATTCGTTCCGAAAGCGTTTCGATACCGAGCAACACCAGATAAGAATTAAACGGGGAAATTGCACCGCCCAAATAGTTCAGGTGAATGGCACGGATACGGCCCGTAAATGGCGTATCGGGGAACACATCGTAAAAGCTACGCGGCACGCCCTGTTGCGAAACCAAGAAATGCGGCTGTCCATCGAACTGCGGGAACTTTCCGTTTTTCCAGTTGAACCTGTTCGTCTCGACAATCGCACCGGCAATCACGTTGCCGTGACCCGTAAGCCCTTTAGTCGCCGAATACACCACTATATCGGCACCAAAATCAAACGGGTTCAGCAAATAAGGCGTAGCCACCGTATTGTCGACAATCAGCGGAATACCGTGCTTGTGCGCAATATCTGCAATCGCCTGAATATCGAGAATCGTCGCATTCGGATTCGTAATCGATTCAATATAGATGACCTTGGTATCTTCCTTGACAAGCTTTTCAAAGTTTGCCGGATCGTCAGGATTTTCTACAATATCATACTTGACGCCCGTCTCTCCGAAAATCTGTTCGAAACTATCGAAAGAGCCCCCGTAAGAACGTGCCGTAGCAAGGATTCTCCCTTTTCCTGCCGTCACATTCAAAAGCGAATAGGTTACCGCCGCCATGCCAGAAGAAAGCGTGACAGCCCCCGTTGCGCCCGGGTGAAGAGCCGTAAGACGGGCATCAAGTACATCCGTTGTCGGATTGGAAAGTCGTGTGTAAAGAGCGTCGGCACTGTCGAAATAGAACAGGTCATCGCTACGCTTTACCGTATCGAGCGTAAAAGCGGTCGTCTGGTAAATCGGAACCGAAACCGCGTGATTGTGTTCCGCAGGATTATAGCCTGCATGCAATTTAAGCGTATCGAAGGAATAGGTGTTAGACATTCATGCCTCCACTTTTTTTCAAAAACGTTGATTTTTTAAATGATTTATCGGTGCGTTATTTTACCAGTCCATCCGCATATTCGGCAATGGCCTTGTCGAGACGTGCAAAGATTTCGTCTATTTGCGCCTCGTTGATAATCAGCGGAGGTGCTACCAGAATCGTGGAGCCGCCGCCCATCGTAAGAATGCCATAGTCGTTGCGGAGTTTCGTGATGAAGTTTCCAAGGAACGGTTCACCCGCAGCATTCTTGCGAATAACGTCCTTGTGGTCCTTGCTGTAGCTGAATTCGATGGCGCCGAACAGGCCCACAGAACGCACGTCGCCTACGGACTTGTGCTTTTCCTTGAGCTCGGCAAGTTTCTTTTTAAGAACCGGTTCCAGCTTTTTCACGTTCGCCTGGACATCCAGGCGGAAATACTCTTCGATACAGGCAATAGCTGCAGCAACGCCGAGCGGATGCGCATTATAGGTAAGCCCTGCCGTAAAAGCATTCTGCTCGTAATAATCCGCAATCTTTTCGCTAATGAGCACGCCGCCGAGCGGTGCATACGCGCTATTCACTCCTTTGGCAAAAGTAATCAAGTCCGGTTCAATGCCGTCGGCCTGGCAAGCGAACCATTCGCCGGTACGCAAAAAGCCGCTCATCACCTCATCACAAACCAAGAGGATTCCGTACTTGTCGCAAATTTCGCGAACACCCTTCAAGTATCCCTTCGGGTAAAGGTAAACACCGTTGGAACCCGTGACCGATTCAATAAAGATGGCTGCCACCGTTTCGGGGCATTCCTGCTGAATCTGGTATTCCAAGCGAGAAAGGAAGTGCTTGGTCGCTTCTTCTTCGCTTGCAAATTTGATGTCGTAGCCGTAAAGGTGCGGAGCCGGGTACTTGATAAATCCGGGAATCGTCGGGAACAGCGACGCGCGTTCGCTTTCACCCGTCAAACTCGATGCACCGTAAGTACTTCCGTGGTAAGATTCATACTTCGAGAAAATCTTGTCGCGGCCTGTGAATGCCTTCACAAAACGGATGGCGAATTCATTAGCTTCGGAACCACCCAGCGTAAACAGCACCTTCTTCATGTTCTTCGGCGCAATCTTTTCAATCAAGAGCTCGCTGAGTTCGCCCGCTTCGGCAAAGGCATGGCGCGGGGCGATATAGGCCAGGCGTTCCACCTGCTTTTGCACGGCTTCGATAATGTGGCGGTTATTGAAACCGATGTTCACATTCACCAGTTCCGAGGCGATATCGATATATTCGCGGCCCGTTCCATCGTACACATAAACGCCATCGGCGTGATCGACGTAAAACGGCTTGTAATCCTTATGCGGGGCATTCGCAAATGAGAACAGGTTATACTTTCGGGCCTTTTCATAAGAAGCGGCGTTCTCTCCCGCTACATAACTAATATTGTTTGACATTTCGTACTCTCCTTAATTTTGTGAACAAATATAGAAGCGGTTTTGCCGCCTGTCCAATACTTAATTCCTAGCGTTTGTTATAGGATTTTTTGATATCAAAGCACTATTTTTAAATCATGTATTCCGGCGCGGGATTGATGCGGGCAAGGTCGAAGCGTTCCAGAATCTTCCGGCGCTTTTCGAGGAACAGCGCCGAGCCCCTTTCTCGCGGGAAGCTGTCATGAATTTCAAGAACCTCGCTAATGCGCCCCGGACGCGGCGTCATGATGACGATGCGGTCAGACAGGTAAAGCGCTTCGTCGATATCGTGCGTCACCAAGATCATCGTGGTATTGCGTTCCTTGCGGAGCTCCAAAAGCAAGTTCTGGATGTCGGCACGGGTGAACGAATCCAGCGCGCCCATGGGTTCATCGAGCAGCAGGATTTCCGGATCGTTAATCAACGCGCGGGCAATCGCTACACGCTGCGCCATGCCACCGCTAATCTGGTGCGGGAAATTCTTCTCGAATCCGGCAAGTCCAATTTTCTCGATAAATTCGTGGACCTTATCCTTGTTCTGCTTATAAACTCCGCGAATTTTGAGACCCATCGCAATATTGTCTTCTACCGTAAGCCACGGGAAAAGGCATCCCTGCTGGAACACGTAACCGCGCTTGGAATCCGGCCCCTGCACCGGTTCACCGTCAAGAACAATCTTTCCATCTTGAACAGGATCGAGCCCAGCAATCAAGCGCAACAGGGTCGTCTTTCCGCAACCCGACGCGCCCAAAATCGAAACGAATTCTCCACGAAAGACAGAAAGATTCACATCCTTCAGAATCTGTCGCGGTTCGCCCGTACGTTCATCAATAAAGGAGCGGTTCACATTGTGGATTTTCAGGATTTCTTCTCTATCGCTCATCTTACCACTCCTTTCTGCCAGCGAAGCAAATAACGCTGCACCGCGCCAACGACCTTCAGAATCGCCGAGAACAGCACCGCCATCACGACAATCGCCGCGAACACCTTGTAATACGCACTCCAGACTTTCGAAGTGTTGATGTAGTAGCCAAGGCCTCCTGGCTGCCCCATCATTTCGGCCATCACGAGCGTCGTAAAGCCAAATGCCGCCGCCGTCATAATACCCGTAAAAATCTGCGGCATCGCATGCGGAATCGCAATGTGGAAAATCTGGTACAGTTGCCCTGCGCCAAAAGTGCGCGAAAGTTCAAACAACGACTTCGGCGTACCCTGCACCCCGTCGGCCGTCATGGTCGCCACCGGGAACCAGGAGCAAATCGCAATCAAGAAAGTCGCCGCCGCAAACGAAGTCGGGAAAAGCGTCAAGGCAAAAGGCATCCACGCCACCGCCGGAATCACGCCGCAAATGTTGAGCACCGGCAAAATCCAGTAACGAGCCTTCGGATACCAACCAATCAGCACACCAGTCAACACGCCTGTCACCACACCCACCGAAAATCCGGCCACGAAAAGGCGCAGCGAATAAAGCGTATTCTGCCAAATGAATTTGGTATCGCCAATAAAGGCGTCCATAATAATCGCAGGCCCCGGAAAGAACGGCTGCGGCAAAAACAGCAACTTGGTTCCGAGAATATCCCATGCCGCAAGAGCCAAGCCAACCGCAAAACGGAACTTTGCGCCTGCGAAAAATTTCGCCACCTTATCTGCACTTGCCTTGCGGACAAACAGCACCACCGTATAGACCGCGTAATAGGCAATAATGGCAAGCAAAACTAAGCGGTATGCCAAATTGTCGTCAACTCTAAACCCGCCAAAAACATATTCCTTGATTCGCACATTTTCGGCCACCTGCGGAAAAAGCAAGTTTACCAAGAAGGCGATCAGGAAACCTGAAATCGTCAAAACAATGTTCATTCAACTCTCCGTAAAATTTTTAAAAATGCGCCCTTGCGGGCGCTAAGCAACAAGGAATTTCGATTACTTGTTCAAATCGACTTCTTCGTACAGGTTCGCGACAAACTGGTCGGGATCCTGCGTGAGGTAGCCAATCTTCTTGAGCTGTTCGCTAAAGTAACGCAAGTCGCCCTTCACGTCGCGGCCAAGAGTCTTGCGCTGTTCCAGCGAAGTGTACACATAGCTCTTGATCAGTTCAACAGCCAGCGGCTTGTCTTCGATTTCGGAATACTTGCCTTCGGCAATAATGTCCACCGTTTCTTCGGGATGTTCGGCAATCCAGGCTTCGGCCTTGTGGATGGCACGGAGGAGAGCCGCAATCTTTGCCGGTTCGTCTTTCAGAATCTTGGCAGACACGTAAATAAAGCAGCAGTAACGGCCTTCAAAAACGGGATCGGTGGCCACATCCATAATCACGTCGGCCTTACCCGACTTCTCGTAGGCAGAGGCGAGCGGGTCCCAAATGGCGGCAGCGTCAATCTGGCCCTGTTCCAAGGCTTCGAGCGCAAGGTTGCCATCGGCATACGGCAAGAACTGCACCTGGTTGTCTTCGGGCTTGGTCGAAACGCCACCCAGCGAAAGCCAAAGGCTTGCCGCCTGATGCGGAGTACCACCAATTTCGTCAACCGCAATCTTTTTGCCCTTCAAATCAGCCGCCGTCTTGTAAGGCGAGTCCTTCTTCACGAGCACCTTGATACAGCCGATGTGAATTCCGTCGACAATCTTGATGTCCACGCCGTTTTCAATTGCTTGGAAAAACTGGAAGTCGGAATTCGTGAGCGCATAAGTGCCCTTGCTAAGCCCGAGCTTACGCGTTTCGCCGTCAGCCGCAATCAGCTTGGCGTCAATACCCTCTTCGGCAAAGAACCCTTTTTCCTTGGCCACATAGAAGGGCGCTCCACACAAGGAACCGTCCAGAATCGGGAGTTCCAAGGTACCGAACTTGAACTGGGACTTTTCAGCCTGCTGGGCTTCCTGCTTTTCGTTCTTGTTATCACCGCCACAAGCTCCGGCCAACAGGGCAAAGCCAAAAGCGAGCAGGGCAGTCAAGTAAATTTTATAGTTGTTTTTCATAGTAAAATCTCCCTTTTAAAAAAGGCGCTCCCGAAAAAGGACTTCAAATCTCTCGGGAACGCCAGCTTGTACGGAGAGTACAAACTTACTTGATGTCTTTTCTCCAGGTAGCGGGCTTGAATTCGCCAACAATGGGGAGAAGACGTTGGTCCACATCGATTTTCAGTACCGAGTTGAAATTGTTGGTCGCGATCATCTGAGCGGCAAAGCCCACGATGGCCACGATTTCGGAATCGTTGTAGAACTTGCGCAGTTCGTCGAAATAGGAATCCGGAACGGCGGTGGGGTCCTTCACGATTTGCCTTGCGAGTTTCACGAGGATTTCTTCGTTCTTCTCGTATTCGAACCCGTTCGGGTCGATGCCGAGAGCCTTCAGGTCGCTGATGAAGAACAGCGAGCAGAGCTGGCAGCTGTTGG
>CAMJNF010000113.1 GCA_946407235.1 uncultured Fibrobacter sp.
TGCCGAGCCGCTGCGGTTGGGACTCCGTAGGAGTCCAAAAGGAAGTTGCCGATGGCGTTGTCTCTGTTCGCCGCCGTAAAGAAGGTGATAAAGGCAGCATGACCGTTGCCCAGTTCCTTGACATGACCGCCGAAGACAGAAAAGTCGTCCGTTAATCAATAAGAGAATAAACTCGCAAACGTAGGTTCCTTTGAGCCTACGTTTTTTTTGTTTGTATGTGACTTAAAAAAGGACTTTTACTTGTTCCAATCGATTTTTAAAGTTTGTATCAACGAATCCAGACGCTTCGTAAGTTTTTCTGCACCTTTGTATGAAAGATGGTCGCTATTGAATGCCATGTCATCTTCGTAATTATGGTCGCCCATCTTGTTTTCGTCCATTAGTATGAAGTGGGGGTACTTTTCTTCGTATTTTCTGATTCTTTTAATCATTTTCTCTGCTACAGAACGGCGTAATCCATAGCGTCCGAATGCCCCCGTTTCTTTATAACCCGGTGCTTGCGGAAAGATGATGCCTATAAGGTAGAGGTTCTTGCTTTCGGCTTCTTTGATGAAATCTTCGATTTCTTCAGTCAACATTTTGTCTGGATTTGGTTCTTCTGCGTCCATGTAAGTCGAATCAACGTATACGGGGCTTCCTTGCCATCCATTGCCTGGCGTATATTTGTTGCCGAGTCTTTTTTGCACGTCATTTCTACTCTGTTCGTCGGAACCATAGGAATCGCGGGTGAGTTCGTATAAACCTTCCGGGTATCCATCAGACCAAAAATCATGCGATTCATCATAAACGAAACCGGGCGATTTTAGACAAATGTAGTCCCAGTAATAGGGCGTTTCGTAATGGCGCCAGAATAAAATATCTAGATCAAAGGAGACTGTGACGACTTTTAATTTTGGCAGAAGGTTGGATCCGTACCGGAACAGGAGTCGTTTTGCAACCGATAGGTCGACTGCGGGATTTGCGGCATTGATTGAAAAAATTCTTGGACTCTTGTTTAAAATGAGCGGGTTTATTCCGGCCCATGGTCTTGATGATCCCGATATCAGAACGTTGATGGAATCACGATGGGCATAGAGCATTTCCAAATCGTAGCGGATGTTCATGGGGCTCTGATCTCCTGTAAATGGAGAATTGAGTTCGTACATGCCGGCGCTGTCAACGTTCAGGGTCGTCTTGAAATCTTGAATAGTTCCGGTCCATAATTCCGGAAGCCACAGGTCGGCTCCGCTTGCAATTTCAGTGATGCTTGAATCTGTCGTGTTGATGAGTACGATTTTGGGGTGTGAACCGTCTGCTTTCGTGAGGGTGGCTGTTGCGAGATTTGCGCTGTTGCGGACCCATTCTGTATGGTCAAATGCATAGCCTTTGGGGGCGGGGATCATTTTTACAAGTTTCCCCGTGCTGTCCGCAATCAATAGCTGTTCATGGGTTGCATACTTATGGCCTGCAAATTCTTTTCCGGTTTTTCCGCCAAAATCAAGGAATAGAGTTTGTTTTGTAATTTCCGAGAGCGATGCGTTACAAGCCTGTTCTTTGTTGTACCATGTTTCGTTTTTGCCGTTCACGTTTGCGCGGAGGAGCCTTGCGCCCGAAATGGCTAGCTTCCCGTCTTTACTGATGCCACCATTGAAAGTCCCGTCGAAAAGTTTTTTGGGCTTGCCGAATTTTCCGTTTTTAAAGGGAACGCTCCATGTGGAGGCGCTTTTCCATTTGGTTTCGTCGGCGTTGCTTTCTGCACTTGTATTGTAGACAATTTCGGTATCGGCGTCGAGGACACGCCATCGTGGAATTGCGGCGCTATTGACGTTGAGCTTTATCTTTTGGGCGTCTACGGAATCGACGCTTTGTACGTAAAGTTCGGAAGTTCCAGAGATGCCTTCGAACTTTGTTGAAAAGGCGATGAATTTTCCGTCCGGTGAAAGAGTGGGGTGGTAGGCGTCAAGAGAATCTTCGATTTCCTTGACGATCGGATTTCCGTTAGCGAAGTTGACGAAGGCGATGTTGCCTGTTTCGTTGTTGCGAAAAACGAGTTTGTTGAGATGGGTGCCTGTGAATGTTTTTAGCTGAGCGGATGTCGACAGAACATTGATGGGCTGCGTGGTAATATTTCCTTTTCGACTCATCCAAACGGCGTTAGGTATTTTGCCGAAAGCGAGTCTAAATCCGACATAGTGTGCGGCCGTGGAGGATGTGACCGTGTAGACATCTCCTCGGTTGTCCAGTGATGTTTTTGAGGGATCGCTGCGGTAGCTTCCGCCTTTGATTACCCGCTCGCTGATATTTCCGCCATCTGGCGCGCCTACGTAATTCGTGACGATAGTGTCGTGAAGATTACCCATCCAGTCATTCACCCATTCCATAACGTTTCCGGCAAAGTCGCAGAAACCGTTAAGCGTGTCGGCCGTACAGGGCTCGTGCAGAACATAGCCTGAATTTACGGCAGTCCATGCATTTTGCGGATTCCAGCTTTGTGATGCGACTAGCGTCCATTCCGCTTCTGTGGGGAGCCTGTAGGCGTCTCGGTCGGCATGGAATTCGTAACTTGACAAACCGGTACAGTGGCCTTCGGAATCAAAGGCCGCATTTGTGTACGAGTATGCCGTATCTAGATTTTCGCTTTTGCTTTTTTCGTTGGCAAAAAGGATTGCGTCAAAAAAGGTTATGTCCGTGACGGGTAGTTCTGGATTATCGTAATGTGCTTTCTTGATGTATCTGGAGTATTCTTCGCGCGTGACTTCGTGCTTGCTGATGGAAAAACTGTACGTGAATTCAACAGTGAGTTTGGAATTTAGTTTTACGGTAGAATCCTTGGGCGTTATAAGCATCATGTCGGTGTGCTTGACGTCTTCTTGTATAAAAGCATACGAGACTGGTTCCGATGAGGTACTGCTTTCCGAACAGCAAATAAAAATGCTTGCGCAAAGTGCAATGAAAATCCATCTCATAATACTCTGAATCCTTTTTTCGGAAAATATAAGATAATCCTTAATTGTGTTTTTGCCACAGCATATTTTTCTGTGGTGCTTTTTTCTGTTGCATTTTCTTACCAAGGAAATATGCACGTTAATTGTCTTGAATAAAAATCCCAACGTAACGTAATCGTGTGATTTATTCGATTTTTAAAGTTTGAATTTCATTCACGAAAAAAAGGTTAGAATCGTTCGAGAATGTACCGCTATCGGAGCAGCAGACTAGCAAGCTTGCAAAAAACCGAAGGCTTTGAGCCCTCGGCGAATTTAAACTAGAAACTCGTTGTTATTCTACTTTAGTAAATTCTTCTTTGCCGACACCGCAAATAGGGCAAACCCAATCTTCTGGTAAATCTTCAAAGGCTGTGCCGGGTGCGATTCCGTTGTCAGGGTCACCGACTGCAGGGTCGTAAATGTAACCGCAGGTTTCGCATTTGTATTTTGCCATGGTAGAATCTCCTTGCTTAATTGTACTTATTTTAATCTATATAAATAAAAATTGGAAAATCAGATTTTTATATTTTTTTTGTGGTTGAGATAACTCGAGTTTACATTGCCGATATTTCTGCGTTGAAAGATGCTCCTGTTTTTGAATGCTTGTTGGAGCGTGTTCCTGAGTATCGCCAAAAGAAGGTAAAGTCATTTAAGTTTGAAAAAGGGAAAATGCAATCATTAGGCGTTGGTCTTTTGCTCCAGCTTGCTTGCAAAGAAATGGGGCGTGAGGGTGCTGACGAACATGTCGCGTATGGCGAAAATGGAAAGCCGTATTTGGCTGATTTTCCTAATGTACATTTTAATTTGTCCCATTCTGGTGAACGTGTGATGGGCGTGATTTCGCCTTTCGAAGTGGGTTGCGATGTGGAAATCATCAAGGGCGATCGCGGTAAACTTGCAGAACGCTTTTTTAAGCCCGAAGAATCTGCGTGGATAAAACATTTTGAATCGCTTGAATCGCAGTCCGAAGCGTTTTATAGGTTGTGGACGCTCAAGGAATGTTATATGAAAGTGACTGGCCGCGGAATGTCCTTGATGCCGGATAAATTTGCATTGCATGTAGATGAAAACGAACGTATTTCGCTATTTCACGAAGGCGACCGCCCGGAATATTCTTTCCACGAAATCGACTTGCACGACGGCTACCGCTATGCGTATTGCCTCAAGAACGATAAAAAAAATGCACCACAAGAAGTAAGGTGCATTGATTTGAAAAATTTGTTATAGCAGAAAATCGCGCTGCTCAGGATGACGCCTCTGCAAACATCCTACTGCTTACTAACCACTGCCTACTGCCTACTTCCTACTTCCTACTTCCTACTCTAATATAATCCACGAGCATTTCGTTCGGGAACTGCGTGTCGTCTACTTCAAAGCCGGGCCAATTGCCTGCGACTGCAACGTTCAACAAGAAAAAGAATGGCTTGTGGAATTCTTCAGTGTCGCCCTCGTTATTTTCGATTAAAATTTCGTGGTACATGAAATCGTCGACGAACATGCGAATGTATTTCTCGTCCCACGTGAATTTATACGTGTGAAATTTTGTAATGTCGAGTTCGTATTTTTGATTGCGATAGTTGCCGGTGTTGTTTCCGTAAGTCGCGTATTCAGAACCGTTAGCCCAATGGTTTGTGCCGTATATTTTGTTCTCGCTGTTGACCGCTTCGATGATGTCGATTTCACCGCAGGCGGGCCAACCGACTTTGTCGAAGTTCTCGCCGAGCATCCAGAACGCAGGCCAAATTCCTTTGCCTGTCGGGAGAGCAATACGCGCTTCTACAGTACCGTACTTGAACGCGAACTTGCCTTTGGTGAGCATGCGTGCTGATGTGTACTTAGAACCTTCGTAGTCTTCTTTTTGCGCGCGAATGTGCAGAACTCCGTCCTTGACGTAGGCGTTTTCTTTGCGGCTTGTGTAATATTCCCATTCGTTGTTACCCCAGCCGCTTGCACCTGTGCCAATGTCGTAAGTCCATTTGCTTGTGTCAATAGCATCGCCTTCAAATTCATCGTTCCAGAGGTATTGTGCGGATGGTCCCGCGCTGCTCGAAGAAGTTGTTTCCGAGCTGCTCGACGATGCCGATTCAACGCTGTTTGATGATTGAACTGCCGTGCTGCTCGAGGAACTCCTAGAGTCACTGGATTCTTCGCGGCTGTCGCTGCTCAGAATGACGGATGAGGAGGATGTTGCGGAACTTTCGATTGCATCTTCGCTAGAGCTCGAAAGGAGTTTCCCGCTCGAGGCGGGAATGACAGATGAAGAAGATTCCGCGGAACTTTCAGCGGAAATGATTGATGACGAACTCGTTTCGGCGAATTCTGCGGAACTGGGTGAATCATCTCCAGAACACGCTCCCAAGCCAACTGCTAATGCAATTGCGGTAATACCAGCACCAATTTTTCTTAAATTGTAATTCATATTCCAAACCGTCCCTTATAAATTAATTAATCGTTCGGCTCTTCTGGCGGAACACGTGCAATCACACCAACTGTTGCTCGTGTTGCTTTGACCAAGTCCGCCGGCGCTACTTTCAGCTGCAAACCGCGTTCACCTGCGCTCACGTAAATGTATGGGAATTGCATTGCTGTTTCGTGAATGAAAATCGGAAAGTTCTTCTTGAGTCCGAGCGGGCTGCAACCGCCACGAATGTAACCTGTTAGCGGCGTTAAATCCTTGAGCGGAACGGTATCGATTTTCTTGTTCCCGCTTACTTTTGCGGCGCCCTTTAAATCGACTTCAAGATTGCCGGGCACTACGCAAATGAGATAACCGATTTTGTCGCCGTGCACTAGTATGGTCTTGAAAACTTGGTTGATATCTTCGCCCAAACTGTCGGCCACATGCTGTGCACCGAGGTCGTTTTCGTCAACCTTGTAGGGAATCAGTTCGTACGAAATTTTTTGTCTATCCAAAATGCGAGCGGCATTAGTTTTTTTGATGTCCATAAAATCCTCAATGGGGTATTGCACCCTTGAATATTCCGTTTTCAAATATAAATTTTTGGAGCTATCAGTTGCAATAGTCTGCAGTGAATGCTAAATTAAAAAATATTGTTGCTGTGTTGTTTGTGTGGAGAAGGAGCGTTTTATGGAATTGATGAAAATAGATTATGACCTGTTTAAGAAAATCTTGAAAAAGATTCCATCGAATATTTTCTTCAAGGACACTGAATGCCGTTACGTTTTTTCTACACATTATTGGCGCCATCTTCGAGGTGCTGAGGACCCTTCATGGGATATTGCTGGCAAGACGGATTTGGAAATCCGCAAGGATAAAGAAAATGCGAAACTAGCCATGGAACAAGATCGTGAAATTCTCCGTACAGGCAAAGGAACTCAATACATCATTGAGATCAGTCAAGATGGTGTAACGGAATATCTAGAATTGATAAAAAATCCGGTGCAGGATGATGATGGAAATATCATCGGCATTGTTGGTTTGATCAATAATGTGACCGAAAAAATTTTGCTCGAAAAGAAACTCGAAAAGTACGCGCACACCGATATGTTGACGGGGCTTTATAATAGGCATTATTTGGATGATTGGCTTACCAGTTCAATGAAGCCTGAAATGTATCCGTTGTGTGTAATTTCTGCGGATTGCGATGGCCTGAAAAATATCAACGATTCCTATGGGCATGTGATTGGCGATGAACTAATCAGGCTTACCGTATCGCTTTTCCGAGTAGGGCTTCCTGAAAAGGCCGTGATGTTCCGTATGGGCGGTGACGAGTTTTTCATTATTCTTCCGAATACAACGCAGGAAGAGTGCCAAAAGTACATTGATAGCATGAATGAAATGTCGCATGCAATGCTCCTCAAAGGCAAACCAATTCGTGTTTCGTTTGGCTCTTGTGAAGTGTTGTCTCCATCGCTTACTATTATGAAGGCAATGGAAATTTCTGATAAGCGAATGTATATGGAAAAAGGTACGAAGTACGCTAGCGCAAATGTGTAATTGATTTTTGGGGTGAAGATTTATTATGAAAAAAAGTTATAGGGCGGTGTTGTTCGGTAATGGAACCATGGGTGAACGTCATCGAAAGTTTTTTGAAAAATCAGATGTGCGTTTTTTGAAAATTTTTGATTTGGATAGTTTGGATGCTGATGGAAATTTCCCTGTTTCATTACTAGATGAACTTGTTGTAAATGGCGGAGTTGATTTTGCTGTAATAGCATCCCCGGCGATGACGCATTATCAATATGTGAAACTTTGTCTTGAACGAAAAATTTCGGTGTTCGTGGAAAAGCCTCTTGCTGTAACGGGTTCGTGTGCACAAGAACTTGCCGATTTGGCCTTCCGCAATAACGTGACTCTTTTTGTGGCGCAATCGGAGTGTTTTAATCCGGTGTTCCTGAATTTCCGTAAGCATTTTTTGGCAGAACTCGGTGCCGCTGGGAATGCCGAGCGCGATTTTCAAGATGCCCCGCGCATGAGTGAATGCTCAAATTCACCTTTCCGTTTGGAATTCCGTCGTGAACATAAGTATTCTTCTCGTTGCCGCGATGTGAACGTTGCTTTGGATTTGCTGGTTCACGACTTGAGCCTATGCCTTTCAATGTTCCGCTATGATGATTTGAAGGTGTCGAAATTTGAGCTCTTCCAAAACGAAGATCGCGCACAAATGCAAATAAATGTTGTAAAGGGCGAGTTTGCGGGAGCTGAACTTTGCTTTATCGTAGATAGGAATAGCGATATAGATGTTAGGACAATTTCTGTAGAATTGCCTCGTTCCCCTGGCCGCCCAGCGTACGATTATTCGGTAAGCCTGGCTCCTCATGATGAAAACGGAGATGTTGTTCATGTCTCCGATTCACTTGAAAACGAACATAAGTTTTTCTTGAAGTTAATGGCGGGAGCGTGCTCCGAATGGGGCCACCGAGCAGCGAAATGCGCTGCCAACGCCGTTTCGCTTGCTACAGTCAAACAAATTTGAGCGGAAAACGAAGAAGGTTCTACTTCTTTCCACTGAATAATTGCAGAATGGCGTTGATAATCGCTTTGATAATGGATATGAGCGCGTTTCCTGAATTGTTTTGAACCGTTGTCGAAGAGGGCTTGGAAGCTGGGCTTGACTCGTTCTTGTTATCTTGTTGAGGTGCGGGCTGCGGTTCTGTGGGCGTTGTTGGCTTTACCTCGGGTAGGGGCTCTTCGTTTTTTATTTCCGTCTTGGTGGCGTCGGGCTTGCTTTCGACATTGCTCGGTTTTTCGTCGGAGCAGGCTGCAATGATTGCTTTCAGGGCAGGGCCAAACGGCCAGTCGAATTTATCTTTGCGCACATTGGTATGGTAAAAAACTCCGTTGAAAGAAACGGCTTCTTTATCGCTTGCAAAAGGTTTGTCATCACCCTTGAAGTTCATCGGAATATTGTGCTTTCTGCCGAGGTACTTGACTAGGGCGGCGACCGCTTCGGTCTGGATGTCCGTCATCGAGGCGTAGTAGTCGTGATGTTTGTAGCTGTGCTTGTAGTAGTATTCGGTTTCAGACATCTTGCAATAGGCTTTTTTGTATGAGTCCATCAGGTTTTCACCAGATTGAGTCAACGGACCGTAGTTGCTGATTTCGATGCCGATGGATTGCTTCGACATGACCTCGTTTCCTCCGACAGCATCTTTCCCGAGGTGACAACTCCAGGATGTGTCGGGGAAAAGCTCGTAAATTCGTCCGGAACGATCGACTACGTAGGAAACGGAGACGTGATAGTTCTCTTTGGTCAGTGTCGCGATATCTGACTTGATATATCCTACTGTAAAGTGCAGACAAATGCTTTTCTTTCTCGTTTGGGTGGCGTGATAGTAGGAACTGTAACTAGGACGGATAGAGTATATTTTTATATTGTTCCCGATGTCAGTCGTTTGTTTTAGAGTGTACTTTGTATTGCAGCCTGTTGTCAGTGACGATATAAAATTATTTTCCTCTTTCGTGATTTCTTCGGGTCTCATAATTTTCTCCTACGTTTTCTATAAAACATATACTTTTCTTGGAATCAAGGTTTTTTGAAAAAACTTTTTTTCAGAACAAAAAAAGTCCCGCGATTTCTCGCGGGACTTTTGAATGGTATGTCGCGTGGCGATTACAACTTAATGCTGCACGGCTTGGCATTCCAGATTTCTTCGGCGTACTGCTTGATTGTACGGTCGGAACTGAACTTGCCCATGCGAGCAACGTTGAGGATTGCCTTTTCTGCCCAAGCCTTCTTGTTCTGGTATTCCTTTGCCACCTTGGCCTGCATGTCAATGTAGCTGCGGAAGTCAGCGCAGAGCATGTACGGGTCGT
>CAMJNF010000114.1 GCA_946407235.1 uncultured Fibrobacter sp.
ATGTCAAAGGGCAGTACTTTGAATTCAACGGCGACGATGACGTGTGGGTGTTCATTAACAACAAACTCGTTGTCGATATTGGCGGTCTACACAAGAAAGTCAAGAGATCTGTAAACCTCGACGATCTTGGACTTACTCCAGGTGAAACTTATCCGTTCCACATTTTCTACGCCGAACGTAAACGCACGCAGTCGAACTTCATGATGCGCACGTCCATCGACTTGAAGGTGGAATCCAGCATGATACTTGCAGACCATTCCACGGATTCAACGCTCATCAAGAAAGAAGTATGGCAAAACATCCGCGAAAAAACTCTCGCCTGCGACTTTTCCTCTAACTCGGAACAAAAGCGCACAGAACGCGGACCTTCGAACTTTACATTATTCGGAAGGAGTCTTCCGTCATCCGGTATTGCATTAAGCAAGCTCGACTCGGCCTATTACAGTGGCATCACAATTACGAACGACTTCACGATGCTCACGATTAACACGACAACCATTTCCCGCATGCAGACGCTTCCGCCGGGAACTTACTACGTTCGTGTCGCGCTTAAGAACAACCCGAAAGAATATAAGGATGTCTACTTCACCATCCCGCCGACAGAACTTCCGAATATCGCTTTTGCAAACATCATCGATTCCAGCTACTGCTTTATTGCAGACATTGTCCAAAAGGATACGGTTTGCGTCAATACATATTGGAAACCACTCGGAAATGAAACCAGCCGCGATATCAGCAGCGATACCTTGCCCATCAACTTGAACAAGAACGAAAAACTTTGGGCAGGCCGCATCTACCCCATCAACGTCACTTACGTCGAAGAATGGGCATCGAACTATAACGGCATTGCGGTAAACGTCACGAGTTCCGATCCAAAACTCGTCCCATGCGATTCCATGGGCACGCCTCTCCCGAACGGCGCATTCACGCTCACCAACGGCAAGAACAAGTTCTATGTGAAAGCCACAGGTGCTATAGTCAATGGCATGCTGACCGTTTCAACGGCGGCCTCCAAAAACAAGAGCATCAAATGGACGAACATCAACATCGCAGAACCTCCGGTTCCACAAATCGAAACCGCTTTCATCTTTGACAGGAACGGCGATGGTCGCGGCGATAGCATTTGGATCAGCTTCAACAAGCCTCTTGGTGGGAACAGCGTTCTCAACACCCTCTCGTTTACATTCGGGCTCACGCGTTACAGCACATCCAATGTTCGGTACAATGAAGGAGCACGTTCGTTCGCTCTTGTTGCAGACGGATACGGATTCAGCACAGCCATTTCAACAGGCGGAGCAACCGAACCTTACGCCGGAAAGATTACCGCTGAATACACTTACACCAATCCTGAAGACCACACCGTCTCGGAATTCGCAGTGGACGGCCTGTTGAATGACAGGATCGGCCCCATTATCATGGCGGCAGAAATCTCATACACAAGCGATGGAAAGACCTTACTCTCGCTCACATTCAGTGAAGGCATCAGCGCAAAGAACGCAAGCTCCAACCTTTTCGGTTTCCGCAGCCATGGTAGCGGTTCACTATCTTCCATAGTCAATGAAGCCGACTATGTCGCAACCCTCCCCGAAAACCGCTGGAAGCTCATTTTCTCCAAGAAAGCCGCTACAGACATTCTCCCCATAGTCGGCGACTCCGTCCGCATCAAGCCTCCTTCAGAAGGCGGAAACGCTCATGACCTCGTCGATATTCCGGCACACGATTGGAACCCATGGGTACGCATCACCGGCGAACAACGCATTACCGTGACAAGCCCGGCCGTCGTCACCATGGACAAGAACTCACCGAACTTCGACAAAACTCGTGAAATCGTCAGCAGCACGAAGCCGACGGTCCCAATCATCGTCCAAAGCGAAAGGCCCCTCACTGCAAACGAGGTCGGTGAAATATATGGTACACCAGGGCATTACCTTGGCGATATGAGCATGTCCGAACTTGTCGAAAACGAAATTAGCGAAATTTCAAAAGTCGTAAAGGCGACCACCACATTCGAAGACAAGCTGGCCGCCCAAAACGGATCCCCGACAACGTCTGTTTCGCTCGAAACGATTATTTCCATGATTGATCGAAACGAAATTACAATCAAGGACGCAAAAACCAGGTTCGGAGTCAGTGACGTAATTCTCAACGCAATCTCCAACGAACTCTTGAACAAGGATAACTTGCACAACTACATGCAAGGAACGCCCGAAGACATCAAGACAATCGCCGAAGCCATGGCAGACAAGACAGAACTCAGCTACAAGACAATTTATTACACCAGTCTTGGGCATTTCGTCAATAATGACGAAGGTCGAATCGCCTGCAACGATGACATCTTCAAGACCGACGGCGCTGAAAACTGCCTCGGGAATAAGGGACACCTTTTCCTCGCTTGGAACTCCCGCAATACGCAGGGCAGGCTCGTTGGCACCGGCGTTTACATCACCCGCCTCGAAATCCGCCTCATCGTGAACGGCAAGAGGATCACCAAGCGCACGCAGGACTTCTTTGCTGGAGTCCGCCACGGTGAGATTACAATCATGGATATCGAATTTAGATAGCCCTTAAAATCGGAACTTTTCACCCTAGCCGCCCGCTCCCTGAGTGGGCGTTGTTGTCTTCTCAAATTATTTTACACATATCAAAAAAAAATTTGATAAATATCACAATATTAAATGTATTTTCATTAAGAACACATACAGGGAGTTTGTGGATGCGGTGCAAAAATATTGTCTTTAGTACATTTTTAATACTCTTATGTGCAGTCATTCCGTCAATGGCCGCAGAATATCCTATACATATCGAAAGTCGCCCCAACACTTACGATGCTCTATCCATGACCATAGGAAATGGTCGTGAAGCCACATGTATAGCACTAACCCCTAACGCAGACGGCTCGTTTGATACGCAGCAAAACATAACGAGCAACCAAAGAATAAACTTTTACAGCAATGATAGATGCTCCGGCAGAGCTTTAGGCAACGTCACCGTGCGCCTAAATTCTGACGTTACTAAAATCAATATCACCATTAACAATACTAGAACAAACGCATCCGTAACCGCTGCCTACGAGAACGCTCCCAAAAAGACAATCCGCTTCTTTGTTCCCTGGACTAACACGAATGCCATCCTCTATGTCGCTGGCGGCAAATCTGATACGATGACTTCCGTCAAGAATTACTGCGGATGGTTCGAAGCCAAAGTCACTCCGCCCGAAGGATCTTTCCAAGTCTATTTCAAGCAGACTCTCGGCTATGAATACGTCACTGACATTCATAATTCCGTCAAGGTAACGCCAATTGAACAATCGACTTTACTCTCGCTCGATGAAGCCGCTGCCCAAGCAGACACCATCTGGGTCAAGGCCGGCAAGGATATCGGGGCTGCAACAACGATTTACACCAAGTACCCGGGTGTTTTAGGCGATTGCCCCACCAAGACACTCCCTGTGATGATGTTTGACTGGCTCCATGGTACAAACGGCGATGGCGACGATGAAGGCTCAAATGGCGACCCGGCAAATGGCGTGAGCGCGGACTTTGGTTCCAGCGGGTGCGCACACCATACCAGAGGAATGGTTCAAGAAATGCTTGGCCCCAATGGCGTACCCATACCAGCCGATCCTTTCCCAGAAGATTGCAAAATTACGACACATCTCGCTCAATGGTTCTTGCCAGAAGTCCTCGCAACTAAGAACGGTGTTCCGTACACGAACGCCACCTGCCGTTCTATCGAATTGCAACTCCAAAATGACGGTCTCTGGCTTGGTCAAAAAGATGACAACAGCTCCGAAGGTGGCCTGTTCTTGCTCGATGACTTCGAATACCTTGATGCCGAAAAGACAATACCGAACCCCTACTTCGACAATATTTCCGGAAGAGGCAAGAAGCATAATTACGGCTTTACCATGAAAATCCAGGCCACGTTCGAATACATTCCGGGCCAGTACTTTGAATTCAATGGTGACGATGACGTGTGGGTGTTCATCAATAATCGTCTCGTCGTGGATATCGGTGGCCAGCACACGAAGGTCTTTGGCGCAGTGAATCTCGACACGCTCGGACTTCAAGAAGGCGTAAACTATCCGTTCCACATCTTCTATGCCGAACGCCATACAACGCAGTCCAACTTCATGATGAGAACGTCCATCGACCTGAAGACCGAAACAAGCATTCTTGCCAAGGACCTCTCAGACGCAGGACTGATTAATTACGAAATTTACCAGCGCGTGAGCAAGCAGGCACTCTCTTGCGACTTCTCCGGCGCCACGACGACAGACACGGTCACTGCACCTTCTAACTTCACCTTGATCGGTAGCGGAGCTTATGCCGAAGGCGTTCCACTTGATAGCGTTGGCGTCTGGTTCAGCGGCATTACTATCAAGCCGGGCTACACGGGATTTTCCATCAACACAGCCACAATTCAACAACATCGCACACTCCCGCCGGGAACTTACGTATTGAGATTCTCCCTGCAGAGCGATGAAACCCAATACGACGAAATTACATTCACGATCGACAATTACGGCTCGCCAACAATCAACTACGCGCTTGTCGATGAACATAACAGATGGACACTTATCGGAAACGATGTCAACGGCAACGAATACATACTTGGCAAGTGGGTCAACACGCGCTATGAAGTCAACATTTCGTTCGCCGAAGAATGGGCAACATTTGATGACATGGTTTACATCGCCACGAATAACGTTGCATTAATCCCCTGCGACGAAAACGGAAATAAAATCACGGCAATAACGCTCAAGAACGGAAAGGGAACCTTCTACGTCAAGGGTATCGCTCCGATTCAAGACGCAAAACTCATCGTCACCAGTGCAGACGAAACACAACAGGCCATTTGGAATAACATCACGTTGAAAGAACCGCCTGTACCGCAAGTGGTATTCGCCTGCATCTTCGACAGGGACGGCGATGGCCGCGGCGACAGCGTGTACGCAAAACTTTCCAAGCCAATCGGTTCACTGAATCAAAACATCATCAAGATGGACTCTTTGACGTTGGAATTCGGTGAAAAATTCGCGACAATCATCAATGGCATTGCCTCAAACGACAGAGACAGTTCCATGACGATTACAACCGATGGCGGATTTGGAAATGTTCCGTTTACAGGCGGCACAGACAACGTCTACAGCGGAAAAATTACGCCTTTCTGGAAATACTCGGAAGGAGCAGAACCAACAACCATCAGCCTTACAGCCGATGTGGCCGACTCCATTGGACCTGTCATCACAGCAGCAGACATCGCGTACAGCAAAGACGGTTCTACCGTGCTTACCCTTACATTCAGTGAAGGCCTAGACTGCGAAAATGAATCCGATGCGCAATACTTCGTCTACTTCTTCAAGCAGACGAATACGGTAAGGACCGATATCGTCCCGGACATTCTTGCCAAGGAAACTAAGGCAAGATGGAAACTCATCTTTAGAAGCACGACCAACGACAAGTCCAACATTCCTGTCATGGGCGATTCCATCAAGATGGTTCCTGGAGTCCACATGGACCTTCTGCATAGAAGCACACCGGAAAACAATCCGTTCGTCAGAATCGCCGGTGAACAGAACGTTGTCGTGACAAGCGCACCTGTCGTAATGATCGGTGAATCCGATTCTTCGAGAAACATCATCAACAATCCGACAACGACAATCACGAAGCTTGTACAAGAAGACAAACCCATGACCGCCAAGGAAGTTGCAGAAGCTTATGGCGCCCAAGGACATTATCTTGGCGACTTGAGCCTCTCGAATTTGGTGAAGGATGAAGTCACGAACCTCGAATCTGCCATCAAGAATTTCAACGCGAAGAGCGTCGAAGCAGGCGGCCCGCATCTCGAAGAAATTCTGATCAAAGTGCAGACAGGACAATTAACACTTGACCAAGCAAACAAAATGTACCATCTCGGTGACGATATCGTACTCGCCTACATGGATTCCATCATTACAGCAAACGATGTAACAGGTATAGCCAACGGCAATTCGTCAGTCATCGAAAAGGTTACGAAAGAATACGCAAAAAGAACGACTCTTAGATACAAAACTCAGTACTTTACAAGTCTCGGGGTGTTCGTGAACGACAATGCAGGAGTACTCTCATGCACCGACACGCTCTACAACGGAAACTGCCTCGATGATGACAACGATGGCAAGATATTCCTCGCTTGGAACATGAGGTCAAAAAAAGGCCGACTGGTCGGAACAGGCGTCTACATCGCAAGACTTACGTACAAGATCACAGTCGGATTGAAAGTCAAAGCGGACCGCACGCAGGACTTCATGTGGGGCGTGCGTCATGGTAAGACAAAAGGATTCGTCATCGATTTGGACCTATAAAGTTTCGTTCTCTCTAAAAGGCGCCCGCATATGCGGGCGTCTTTTTTGTGCAAAATTTTAAGGATAAATGCTATAATGGTGATCCCCGCCTTCGCGGGGATGACAATGCAAAAAAAGTCCCGGCCAAGCCGGGACCTTTTACGTTTAACGCGGGGACAACTTATGCAAAGTTGTACAAATCCGTAATGTCTTCGTTGTTCTTGTCGTACATCCAGAACTGGTTTACGTGAGCCGATTCATCTTCCACGAGGGAAATCTTGATGTTGTGCTTGTATTCCAGATAGTTGAACATGCGGTTCAAGTCCTTGCAAAGAACATCGACGACCGGAGCGCTCACCACGAGGGTCACCTCGCGGAGACGAGCCTTGGTATGGGCACGTGCAAGCCAGCGGTCAATCATGCCAAGCGTCGATTCCAGCGTGGCGATACGGCCACTGCCGTTGCACACCGGGCAGCATTCGGTCTTTTCGGTCATGAGGTTCACGCGGACGCGCTTACGGGTCACTTCCATGAGGCCAAACTGGCTGATCGGAGCCGGGCTGATCGGAGCCTTGTCGCGGCGAATCGCCTTGCGGAATTCCTGATAAACGGCTTCGCGGTCTTCGTCCGTTTCCATATCGATAAAGTCGATGATGATAAGACCACCCACATCGCGGAGACGGAGTTGCTTTGCAATTTCGTGGCAAGCGTCAAGGTTCGTTTCGAGAATGATCTTGCCCTGATCCTTGCCGTGGACCTTCGGACCCGTGTTCACATCGATGGACACGAGAGCTTCGGTCTGCTCGATGACGAGGTTGCCACCGCGCGGAAGCGGGACCTGGCGCTGCAAGGAGCGGGCGTAGTCGTTCTCGATCTTGAAGTATTCGAACAAGCTTTCGCTAGAGCTCCAGAGCTTGACCTTGTCGAGCTTATCCGGAGAGAGAACCTTCAAGTATTCGCGAAGTGCGAAATATTCATCGCGATTGTCGATATACACGTAGTCCGTGTTGTCGCCAAAGTATTCGCGAACAGTCTGTTCAATAGAATCGGATTCTTCGTAGATGCAAGTCTCGGGCGGCATGGTTTCGAAGTTGTACTTCGTCTGTTCCCACTTGCTTTCGAGTTCGCGCATCTGCTTGTTGATTTCGAATTCGGATTCGTTGAGGCCGTTAGTGCGAACAATGTAACCCACATCGCGGCCCTTAAGACGGCGTACGACCTTCTTGAACTCGCGGCGCTTGACCGGATCGCGTTCACGCTTGGACACACCGACGAAATTTGTACCGGGCATGCAAACCAAGAAGCGACCAGCAAAGCTCAAGTGTGTCGTCAAACGGGCACCCTTGGTGCTAATCGGCTCCTTGACCACCTGCACCATGATTTCTTGGCCTTCCTGGAGAATTTCGTCGATCGAAATTTCCTTAGAGGCATCGCCTTCGTCATCATCGTCACCATATTCGCGGCGCAACAATTCGTTGCGGTCCATGGCGTCTTCCTGATGCAAAAAGCCAGCCTTCTCAAGACCAATGTCAATGAATGCCGCCTTGAGTGCTGGGAGCACCTTCTGAACGACACCCTTATAAATATTGCCCAGAACTCGATTAGACGAAACACCTTCCACAACCAATTCTGCGAGTTCACCATCTTCCATGATGGCGATGCGCTTTTCGTACGGCGTTTTACTAATCAAGATTCCGCGCTTACACTTATTTGCCATTAAAACTCCTAAAGGGTAAAGCAAAACTTGATAGATATCCCCAAGACCAGTCCAAAAGTATGGACCGCATCCGAGCTCCCTATGTTTCTTGACGGAAAGTACCGCCCGCCTGCAAAGCAGAGCCTGGGGACCATAAATATAACAAGTAGGAAGACTTGAGACGAGAGACGAGAGACGAGAGAAGGGAAAATGTAGGGAGAATTAGGAAGTAGGACAAATGCGTAGGTCGAGAGTCGCGACAAAACTTGTTTTGGCATGACCGAGACCAGCATTTGGTACTTGAGCGGAGCGAAAGTACAAGTAGGAAGTTAAAATGTAGAGAGAAATAGGAAGTAGGAGAGATTAGTTGGCAATTGGCAGAACTTAGTTGGCAGAACTTAGAGCTTAGTTGGCAGTGGGAAGAGTTTAGAATTTAGGGACGTCATCCTGACACCGTAGGTGGAAGGATCCAGTAAAGTTTTAGTTGGTAGAGCTTAGAGAAAAGCGGCAATGGGCTTGCTCTTTTGAGGACAAGTCAAATGGCTGGAATTTTTGTAATTTCATGAACATGCTTACCGAAGTCAATCTCAAAGACAAAAATTATCTGGAAGCATACGAGGAGCAAATCCGAACACTCCCCCTAGACGAGCTGTATGAAGTTTTAGACATCATCAAACGCGACCCCTCCCGCGAGCGCATTAACATTGTCGAAAAAAGAATTCAAGAATTAGAAGGAAACAGCTTCGTCGAAAAGAAAAAGGAGAAATCGCAAATCCCAAACAAAGAAATTGATGAGCCAGATAGTATAATCGCGCAAATCGAACTACAATCAAACAGCGAAACTCAAGTCAAAAAAGACGACGCAGAAGAATCAAAGTCTGAGACATTCTACATCAACCAGCCTTCATCCAATTACAAAGGAACGTTGTCTGAACGGGAATTAGCCGAAGCACGCTTGTTTGCACATTTAGTCGATGAAAAATATAAAAACGCGCCACCACCAGCACCGCCTTCTCATCATAGCCTCAGCACCGCAGCAGTATTATTCAACTGGTTTCTATTCGTACTTCTTTTCGGAAACTGGGTTTTTGTCAATACAAAAGGT
>CAMJNF010000115.1 GCA_946407235.1 uncultured Fibrobacter sp.
CCCGTACGGAAACCCGGGTCGAGAGCGAGCACAGCCTTGTGGCCTGCCGGAGCGGCGAGCAAAACGTCCTGGAGGTTCTTGGAGAATACCTTGAAAGCTTCTTCTTCGGCAGCATCCTTGAGGAGGAGGCGCACTTCGCTTTCCATACTCGGCTGGAGCAAGCGTTCCCAAGCGTCCTTGCACATATCTTCGAGATACGGTTTCCAGACAGAATCGTGCTTGATGATCTGGGTCTGGAGGTAACCGATCATTTCTTCGTTCGGCACTTCGATAGAAAGGCGGAGCACCTTTTCCTTTTCGCCACGGCGGAGAGCGAGCATACGGTGGCTCGGGATCTTGCCGACCGGTTCGCTAAAGTCATAGTAATCCTTGAACTTAGTTTCCTGCTTTTCGAAGTCCTTCTTGACCTTGGAAACCATGACGCCAGTCTTTTCGACCTTGTTACGGAGGTACTGGCGGTATTCTGCGTTGTCTGCAACTTCTTCGGCGAGAATGTCGGCAGCACCCTTGAGAGCTGCACGAGGATCGGCGAGACCCTTTTCTTCGGACAAATAAATGCGGGCGATTTCTTCGGCCGTGTTGCCGGTGTTTTCCTGAGCCCACATCAAGCGAGCGAGCGGTTCCAAGCCAAGTTCCTTTGCGATAGTTGCGCGAGTACGCTTCTTCGGCTTGAACGGAGCGTAAATATCTTCGAGAAGAGTCTTGTCCTTGCAAGCTTCGATCTGAGCCTTCAGTTCCGGCGTGAGCTTGCCCTGTTCCTCGATGCTCTTGAGGATCGTTTCCTTGCGGTCCACAAGTTCCTGGAGGTAATCGCGACGGTGGCTGATGTCGCGGAGTTCAATTTCGTTCAATGTACCCGTCTGGTCCTTGCGGTAACGGGCGATAAAGGGGATCGTCCCCCCCTGGTCCATAAGTTCGAGCGCTTTGGATACGCGCCACACTTCAAGATTCAGCTCTTCGGCAATAATCGCAGAAAAATCCATTTAAGATTCCTACTTGTAGATTCCGTTTCCGGATTTGGGGTCCACCGAGCCATACACCCCTCATTGGATAGCACAGCCCGCACGGCCCTCGGTGACACACGCCCAGCCACAACCGTTGCTAGGCACCCCGTTCGGGGGTTCATTCAATATAGCAAAAGAAAGTGTCAAATTTTTGACAGTTGAGGACAGGGCGCAAAAAAGATGTCCGGAAACCGAGGAGAGACGGCTTAGACGCGCAAAAACACTTGTTACACTTTTAAAGCTTTAGTTTACGATAGATACCTCGGCCACCCCACTAAAAGTTACCTTTGGAGTATAAAAAAAGGGATGTTTTATGAAAAAGTTCAAATCAAGAATTTTCGTTTTTAGTCTTGCTGTAGCATTTGCCACAGAAGCCTATACCCAGGATTTTTGCAACACCGCAACCCACAGCGGAGAAAGCATAGTCATCACCTCCAACGACATCAACGATATCGGTAACTATAGTTACGAACTTTGGGCTGACATCGGCGACAACTCCGCCACGTTCTACACCGACGGCTCATTCTCCTGCGAATTCAACAACGTGAACGATTACCTCTGCCGCGAAGGCATCCGCTACGGCATGAACAGCGGACTCAAGTACACCGACCTCGGACACCTTTACGCCGACTTCAAGCTGACTGATCCCAAATTTTCAAGCTACTCCAACGTGACTTACTCCTACATCGGCGTTTACGGCTGGTCGCAAGACCCGCTCATCGAATGGTACATCGTCGACAACTGAAGTCCGTATCGCCCGAACTGGATTGGGAAATCGACCGAAGGCTGCGATGAATGTGGTCTGCGCGGCACCATCACCGTTGACGGTGCCACCTATGAAGTCTACGTCGACAAGGTCCAGCGCGGTTCCATCGAAGGCGACAACACGCCATTCACACAGTACTTCAGCGTGCGCAAGACCAAACGCTCTTGCGGAACCATAGACATCACAGCCCACTTTGACGGTTGGAAGAGCTTGGGTCTTGAACTCGGCAACTCCATGTACGAAGCGAAGGTCCTTGGCGAAGCAGGCCAATATCCCGAAAACGGGAACGCCTCCGGCACTATCGATTTCGCCTACGCTAAGGTCTACACCGGCGAAGCAAGCACAGCATTGCATGCACCGAAATTAAAAGCATTTAACGAAAAAAATTTGAAAATATTCGACATGCAGGGCCAATTCCTCGGAACCATCAGTACCACGCAAAGCATGAACTTAAGCAAAGCTATTAAGAACAAGGTTCACAATGCAGGCATTTACATGGTCAAGCAAGGGAACTCCATGAAAAGCGTAGTCATCAAATAGGGCGCCCGTACAACCAAATCAATTTTAAAAATCAATCATAAACCACACCTAAATACCAAAAGGCGGTCATGCATTAACCGCCTTTTTCTTTTTATATTATTTGCACAATGCAAAAAGCAATTCTTTCAAAATCAAATCAGTTCAAGCTCGGTCTCACCTCTTATATAAAGGCACTGCGCCTTATTTGGGCAAACAATCTCGTTAGATATTTGCTAATTCCAGTTCTCTTGAATATCATCGTTGTTGTGGCACTTGTATTTTCGGGCATAGGCATTGGCGACTGGATTAACGGCATCATCGAACGCAGCACCGAAAACATGAACGGATGGATCCACGCAGGCATGGTTGCCATCAAGATTATCCTCCCCATCGTTTTCTTCGCGCTATTTATTTTCATCGGCGGGACGATTGTCAACATTTTGATGTCTCCCATTTACACGTTCCTTTCGGAAAAAACGGAAACAATCCTCACCGGAAAAGATTTTCCGTTCGACATGAAACAAACTATTCGCGACATTTGGCGAGCCATCCGCATCGCAGTCCGGAATACGGCAAAGCAACTCCTGCTTACAGCCCTTTGCCTGCTATTGAATTTCATCCCCGCCGTGGGGAGTATTGCTTCGCTCATTTTGATTTTCATTATTAACGCCTATTACTTCGGTTACGGATTCATGGATTACACTTACGAGCGTTGGCGTTTATCGCCTAGGGACAGCCGTAAAGAAACACACAAATTAAAGTTCGTTGCACTTGCAAACGGGGCGGTTTATTCTTTGCCGCTTTACCTGTTCTGCGGAGCATTCATCGCCGCGTTCATCGGAGGCGTTTCGACTGTCGCCGCCACGCTATCACAATTAGAATTCAAAGAGAAATAAACTATATTAAAGAAAAACAAGGAGAAAATATGAAAGCTTTAGATACTGCAAAAATCAAACAGATTGCATGGGAAAAACTCGGTGGCAAATGGAGCCAGGCCGCAGTTGCCGTCCTCGTATTTATACTCATTTCTGTAATAATCGACCTTCCTTCGGCATTTTTCGAAAAAGATTCCACTGGCGAAAACGTCTGGAAGATTATAGAAACACCATTCGCTCTTGGCCTAGATATCGGCCTTTACGCTTATTTCCTGAATCTCGTACGCAACAAAGAAATTCCACTCAAGCGATTGGTCATTGGTTTTACTAGCGGATGGAGCTTTTATTTCAATCTCGTATGCACCCAAATTTTGGCGTTATTATTCATCTTTTTATGGTCATTGCTTTTTATCATCCCAGGCATCTTGAAGGCATTTTCTTACTCCCTGGTTTACTTCATCCTTTTAGACCATCCTGAATATTCGCACCTCGAAGTGTTGCGCAAAAGTAGCGACATGATGTACGGACACCGCATGGAACTGTTTGTACTCTGCCTGCGATTCATCCCATGGATTCTCTTGGGAATTGTAACTTGCGGCATCGGGTTCCTGTGGGTTATCCCATATATAACAACCTCGATCTGCGAATTCTATTTACAGTTGAAAGCCAAGAACGAAGACGTTCCGGAAGTTGCAACGCTCGCATAACAGAAAACAAGTTTTGTTTTCTATTTTTGCGACATGCTCAAGAATTACATTTTTGATTTAGGCGGAGTCCTTTTGGACATCCGCATGAAAAACGCTTACGAACGCTTTGATGCACTCGGTTTGCCGCCCGCCGAACTTGAGCCGGGCGGTTCTGTTTACAAGCTGATGGAAGATTACCAGCTTGGATATGTGACAAGCGCTGAGTTTTGCCAACAAGTCGCAAGCAAATGTGCCGCAAAGGATTCCACAAGATACGTCGCAGATTTTTCTGCAAGATGCGCCGCGGCCCCAACAACGCCACGCGATATCGAAGACGCCTGGAATTCAATTTGTTTGGGAGTCGCCGACCTCAAACTTCAAGCACTCCGTCGCTTACGAAAAATGGAAGGCGTTGCAAGCGTTTCGCTTTTAAGCAACACGAACGAACTTCACTGGGAATATTGCTGCAAGAACTGGTTCAACGCAAGCGACAACAAGCTCACAGACTTTTTCGACAAGATTTTCTTGAGTCAGGAACTTCACTTGCAAAAGCCCGATCACGAAATTTTCAAGAGCGCCATCCGCGAACTCGGAGCCTCCCCAGCCGAAACCATTTTCCTTGACGACAGCGCAGTAAACACTGCCGCGGCTGCAGCCTGTGGACTCACAACGCTTACCGTAACGCCAAGCGTAGACTGGATTAAGGAACTCGGAATTTAAAGAATCCAATAGCTTGATGAATCATTTTTTGCAAGATTCTGTTACCAAATCGCATTTTTTAGGCTATTTGGTAGCATAATTTTTACTTTGTACAATATTTTTTCGCTAAACCGCCACACAACGATGCTACCAAAATGACTTATTCAGCTTTTTTGGTAGCATAAAAACAAAATTTCGCCATAAATCTCGGCGCAAAGCAGTTAATTTACATGCAAAAAATGCTACCAAACAACGACTTTCATCACATTTGGTAGCATTTTTTCGCAATTTAGGGGTTAAACGATACTATATAAAAGAGTTCTCTTTACGTTGGTAAATCAAGTAATAAAGCAGACTCCAAGCTCCCCACATAACGCAAAGAGCCATTCCGATATAGCCTATGGCATAAACGACCGAGGCAATGGTATCGTATTTTAAAAGCAAGCCAGTCTCGGACAAGATGAAATTCCAATCGTGAAAGCCGTACGGGGCTTCGGCACCAGTGCCGCCGCTGATGAGCGTGAGTCGCATGTGAAGAGCGTCATTGATGTAGGGGGCGACGTCAATGAAGTTTTCGAAAGCCCACCAAAGTGCAATCGACGCACCGAACAAATCGCGAGGTTTGATCCACAGTGCAAAGCAGAACACAAGCGGCATGATGATTTGGAAAAGCGAGCCGCCAAGCGATGTCAGCACGGGACTCCCGAAGATTCTAAAAACAATGTGACCGGTCTCGTGAACAGGCAGATTCAAGTTGTGCAGGAACTGAGCAATCCAAGATTCATAGCCCTTGAAAAACGCCTGCAGCGTAAAGAATGCCATCGCAATCAGCAAAATAACTCGCACCGCAAAGAAATTCTCGCGGCCAAGCGGTTTAGGCAACAAGCAGAACTGCACCCAAGCAGGCCATTCATCCGGCTCGACTAACCATTCCGAGATTCTAACGAGCAGCGGTTTCTTTTCGTGCGGGGTCCAAGTCATGAGATTAGTGGTTGGTGGTTAGTGATTAGTGGTTAGTCAATGGTTATTAGTAGTTGTTAATCTAATAAAAAAGAGACGGATAAGAAAAATCATTTATAAATAGTTGTACTTTGACTATAGAATCTTCGATGAGTGAAACCGTACCACAAGTTCGGATTTTCGTGGATGCGCTGTTCGAGCCACTTGTTGAATTGCGTGTTGACAACGCTCAGTTGAAGAGAAGGCGCCGAACATGGATCCTGCACGCGTTCCACTTCAATCGCATGGAGCACGCGAACGTCGCAAACTTCTTCCATCCAGCAAATAAAAACAGGAGTCTTCGGACGATGCTTAAGCAAAAAATCAGGCAAAGGATTTATGTTCACAGGTCGACCAAGAAACGTTCCCGGGAGAGCACTCGGAATACGTGAGTCCTGATCTGAAAGCAGGCAGAAGAGTTTTCCGTCATTCAAAATTCGCAGGAAGTCGCGAGGCGTCTTGGCATCCACAGAATAACTCCGGCCATCGACCGCACGGATTTTGCGTTCGAGAATGTTGTTGAGCCATTTCGGTTTTACAGGAATGTAACTTGCCACAAGCGGGATTCCAAGGCGGCAAAGCCACGGTCCCATCGCCTCGTAATTGCCATAGTGCGCCGTCAAGAAAATTCCACCCGCCCGCATCTTTTCAAGCACTGGCGCGGAACCTTCCGCAATGTCAAAAGTCCAGCCGTCCACACAGCAAGGGTAAGCAGAAAAATCGTGCGGCAACTTTTTGAAAGAGCCAAAGCAAAACAAGAGTTCGCTTGCATGGCGAGTCAAGTTCCACAAAAGTGTATCGTAATTTAGGGTTCCCGACAGTCCCGCATCCAACGAAACTGCACCGGCCACATGTTTCGCATTCGCCAAAACCGTTCCTCGCTTCCAGCCCACAAGTTTCAGCACTACATAGGCTATACACGCAAAAAACAAAGCGGCTATTTTACCCACAAAAGACATCACGGATTAAAGATACAAAGATACGAAAAAATGGTCAAAAAGAAATTATTTGACAATCAGAAATTTATTTTATAGTTTATTCGTTAAGGTTTCAGGTCAACAGCATTCCATAAACGAAATTATGAGAAAATTCATATTCACCATTTTGCTTACGGCAATTTATGTCATGGCTGATGAATGCGACGATTATTGGCGAGACCTGACTTTGCCGATTGTAATTACATTTACGGACAGTACTCTTTGGCATAGCAGAAACTCCTTTTCAAGCGGCGCTGTTTTTGTAACAGAAGATGGATACAATTGTAGAAAGCAACAATACGAAAAAGCTTTTCTTGACACAAACACATACATGTACAGAGAAAGATGGAGCGGAGATCCGCAATGGACTTTCAGAATATACGTTCTGCAAAGAGAGCAATCCATCTACGACATTGGCGATGTTTTCAAGGACGAGTTTTTGCACTGGCAAGATTGCGGGATGTTGAATTTGACTCATGAACAAGCGGATTCCATAATTACGCCTCTAGCATACGCCATGAACAACTGGTTCGCTGGCAATTGGCCTAACGAAGGATACGAAACAGACTTGTTTTATGTCTGGCAAGCCGGAGATGGTTATACGCGTCCCAAAGAAATTTCATCCTGGGCAAAGCAGGCCTGCATTTCAGAATCAACGGCACTACTCCCTGTAAAAAACAAAAGTGCGGGTATAACCTTTGAAAAAGATCTCGTGCACGTTCCAGAACACCTACAAGGTAAAACATATTTTCTATTCGATGTAAACGGAAAAGTCATCCAAAAAGGCTTTGCAGACAAGACAATCCGCCTGCCAAACAAACCCACAATATTAAAAATCGGAAACAGGAAGCCTAGTCTTTTACTATTTTAAATTTCAAAAACGGAGTTTTTGAATTATGAGTGAAAATTGCCTTTTCTGCAAGATTATCAAGGGTGAAATCCCGTCCAAGAAGATTTATGAAGACGATGATGTGTTCGCCTTCTACGACATCGCCCCGCAGGCACCGGTACATTTTTTGGTCGTGCCGAAGCGCCACATTGCAACCATCATGGACATGAAGCCGGAAGATTGCGAACTCGTAGGCAAGATGCTTTACCGCGCACAGCTCATCGCGAAAGACCTTGGCCTTGAAGAAGGCGGCGCCCGCTTTGTGTTCAACTGCAAGGCTGATGCCGGTCAAACAGTGTTCCACATCCACCTGCACGTCGTTGGCGGACAAGCAATGGGCTGGCCTCCGTTCCCGGCAAAATAGTGATTAGTGGTTGGTGGTTAGTGGTTAGGTATGTAATAGAAACGTTCCAATTACACATCCTGTTTACTAACCACTGTTTACTAACCACTCAACAATATGATTAAAACACACGCCATTGTTCTGCATCGCTTTCCGTACAGCGACTCTAGCTTCATCGTTAAAGTCCTGACGGAAGAAAGCGGAATCGTTTCGTTCATCGTCAAGGGCGGCAAGAAAAAGGAATCCCCGTTCCGGGGAGCGCTTGACCCGCTTGCGTTGAGCGAAGTCGTCTTTCGGCAAAATCCGAATACCGAACTGCAGTTCATCAAGGAAGCGACTCTTCTCGACTGGCACAAGGACTTACGAAACGACTTGTTGAGTCTCGCGAAAGCGCAGGTCATCACCGAGATGATTTTGCGCTACGCCCCGCAAGGGGTCCCATTGCAAGAAGAATTCGAAAGGCTGGAACAAGCGCTCAGCGAATTTAACGAATGTTGCAGTTCCACAAACGCGCCCAACGCCGCAACATCAGCAGAAACGCCTTCGACAAAATCCGCGACATCGCCACACGCCACCGACAAATCAAACATTTTCGCGCATTGGCTTTTAGACACATGCGACATGTGGGGCTACAATCTCGATCTTGAAACTTGCAGTCGATGCGGCAAAACACTCGACAAACCCGCCGCAGACTTTTTCCCCGAAACCGGTGGATTCATTTGCGAGTCTTGTCTCGGTGTCGATACGCCTCGCGCTCGCACAGAAACACTCAACGGGCTTTGGGCGCTCCGCAACGGCAACAAAATCGAGCACCCCGAATTCACCGAGAACGCGCTCCTCACCTATTTGCGCCACCACATCGGTTTCTTGAGGGAAATCCACTCTATAAAATTCTTGAACGAAACCCGGAAATTGTTTGGTCAGAGTCAGTAGTCAAATAGCCCTAACCTTCACTGGATCCTGCTCCTACGAACCTAAACGATACTCGCCACTTTAGTGGCATAGTAGAGTTATGCTCTTTGAGTATAATTCAACTAAGGCAACAAAAGCATACAAGGCGAATGCCGCGACAGGCTGCTTGCAGACTGGCATGGTTGAGCCGAAGTCGCGGATGCCAAAGGCTTCAACTTGCCAAGTTTCATATATCGCGTTGCTCAGGATGACACTTCCTACTGCCAACTTCCTACAGCCTACTGTTTACTAACCACTAATCACTGTTTACTACTAATCAAATAGCCACATTTTTACACTATTTGTATATTTGCCGCTAGTAAATAGCCAAGAGGTCATCATGTTAACACCCGAAGATATCAAAGCGAAAAAATCCAAGCACGAAATGATTTCCATGATCACCGCTT
>CAMJNF010000116.1 GCA_946407235.1 uncultured Fibrobacter sp.
GGTTGTTAAAGCCGATGCTACGCATTGGCTTCTTACCTAAAGGACTTAAAACAAAGAAGACTCCTTTACGGAGTCTTTTTTGTTTTATACTGAAATTCCGCGAGAAGAGAACTCACGAAGTGACTTTAAAATCCAAGCACAGTCACAGCCCCCAGCCGTCCACAAACAGGATCTAAAATCGGAACTATATCTAGACGAACACTTTGGCGTTTTTTGAAATGACTAGCCTTTTGCTCAAACACTTCTGCTTTTGCCCCATTCTTTTTTGCTAATCCCCTAAAAACAAAACCCATCGCTATACCCGCTCCACCAAATACAGAAGAAGCGGCACCCCAAAAAACACTCAATCCCGAAGCGGAAAGAGCACCATCATCAGGATGTTGTTTTGCATATTCGCGATCGCTATCCATGTTCAAAACACCATAAGCAATCAAAGCACCCCCACCTAAGGCCAACACACCACCAGCAATAAAGAAAACCGTAGAAGTATTTCTTTGTTTATCCTCTTTATACCTATGCTTGTAAGCTTTTTCCACATAAAATCTAGCACTATCCGCATCGTAATTATAGTCAAACATGTTTTTAAGTCCATCAACGGATTCTGTTTGTACCGATTTTTCAACGAGACTGCCATCATTTTCACTTGTTTGAGCAAAACAAAAAGCAGCTGCAATAAACAAATAAACTAAAATATTTTTCATTTACAATCCTCCAAAGCAAATAAATTTAATAAAAACTAAATTAAAGAACACGCTACTTTCTTATTTCCATAGCGTCTTTCAGGATCAGGGCAATGATCCTCATGACCATCGGGCCAAACCCACACTTCATCTACAAACGGACAAGATTCACACGTTCCGCCAACCGCACAACGATTTGCGCTATTATTAAAGAATAAACTTCCTTCATGCTTCACGCACAAAGCAGAAAGCACCCCCGCCCGAAGGTCTTTGCGGAGCATTTCTAGCAGCGCATCATCCAGCGCATACATTTCACGGAACTCCTGCGGCGTCCCATTCAAAAGCACCACTTTATTCCACTTAATCCTGTCAATTCCAATCGCAGAAGCCCACGACACCAATTCCGGAACTTCATGCAAATTTTTCTTATGCAGCGTCACTTGCAGCGAGACAGTCGCAATTCTTGATTCTGCAGTCCCCGCGCAGTCAGCATCAACATTCTCGCACAACTTATCGCGCACTTGAACCAACTTTTCAACGTTTGCTTTCCAACCGTCAAACTGTTCCGACGCCAAATAGCTCACCTTGATGTCGCTACACGAACGCAACAGCAATTCCATCGCGTCTTCGCTCCCCCACTTTCTCGGGAACGTTCCATTCGTCGTGAGGTTCAGCGGAATCTCAAGCGATTTGCACAACTCCAGCAGCTCATCAAAATGCAAATAAAGTAACGGTTCACCCATCGTCGAAGGAATCACCTCACGCAGCAAGCGTTTACCCGAAGCATCTCGCTCCGCTGCATACTTTTCAATCGCCGTCCGAGCAATTTCAAAAGGCATTTCACCCATGCCAAACGCGCGGCATTCCCTATTACAATTTGAAAAGCGTTCCTTATTACAATTTGAAAAGCGTTTCCGACCACTATCAAGCAAGCAATCCCGATCACCATCCCCTGCATTTGGAGCATCACAATTAAGCAATGCCCGCTGGTTCAAAAAACACAGCGGACAATGCAAATTGCAAACGTCAGGATTTGTGAGTAAAGTAACGCGTCGCATGTTAGGGGATAGATTACAGGTTATAGGTTTTAGGACAAACATTTCATGCGCTTTGCGCATCTACAAAGGGCGGCATCGCCGCGATTTATTCGCCTAATACCTACCCCTAATACCTAAGACCTAATTACTCCCTATGTTCTCGCAAATACTTAATTGCAGCAAGGCCCGCAATAGCACCTTCGCCCACGGCTACTGCCACTTGGAGCGTTCCGCCAGTGCAATCACCTGCAGCAAAGAGTCCCGGAACAGTTGTCTGGAAATCATTATCGAGCACAAGCTTCCCTGCATCGAACGCAGCGCCAGCCTTCAAAGCCAAATCCGTTGCATTGGCACTACCCATAGCCACAAACAAGCCATCAAAATTTTCTTCCAGGCCATCATCAAAACGCACGCCTTCAAATTGTCCAACGCCCTTGAGTCCCACAATTTTGCGCGTTTCAATTTTCACGTTTTCAGGGAACTTCGCCGTGAGTTCAGCCCCATTCGTCAAAAGCGTCACACTGTTGACTACAGACAAAAGTTCAGTCGCTTCGTGCAAAGCATACTCGCCCGAACCAAGCACGGCCACATCCTTTTTACGATAAAAGAACGCATCACACACAGCACAGTAGCTCACGCCATGGCCTTCCATTTCAGCCATTCCCGGAATCGGCGTTTTTTTACGGGCAGCGCCAGTCGCCATCACGCAGACCTTTCCACGGTACGTCCCGTTCAAGCCCGTCGCCACAAAGCCAAAGCCATCGAACATGAGGTCAGTCACCTCATCGTCTACAATTTCAGCACCTAGCGCAAGCGCCTGCTTCTTGCCCACTTCAGCAAGTTCTGCACCTGTCAGCGGTTCTTTAAGACCAAAATAATTTTCAATTTTGTGGGCCTTGGCAAGCGCCCCCATATCCTTTCCAACAAGCTGGACCTCAAGCCCTGCACGAAGACCATAAAGAGCAGCCGAAATTCCGGCCGGTCCATAACCCAAAATCAATATATCCGCCATAGGTACCTCCACAATTAAGATACGAATTTATTTATTTTAAATTATATAACTGATTTAGAAATTTTTGGAACTGAGAATGATGTTGCAACGCTACCCTACGCGTGATTTATTTGTTGAAGCCGGATATGGTCCCAATTTCGCGGACCAGCTTATTCAGAATGCCTATAGCAAGCTATTTGAGGGCGACCCGATAGACGAGCGCATTTATTTTGAAGCATCCGACGACATGGCATACATCATCGACATTGGACATGACGACATCCGTTCAGAGGGCATGAGCTACGGCATGTTCATCGCCGCGCTGACAGACCACGAAGTCACGTTCGACAAACTTTGGAACTTTTCTAAAAGATTCGTCCGCAACAATGAAGGTCCGCACAAAGGATATTTTTCATGGCAAGTCAACACCACCGACTTTTCCATGATGGATCCCGGTGCAGCTCCCGATAGCGAAGAATACTTTGCAGCAGCACTCCTTATTGCAGCAAAGCGATTCAACCGCGAAGACCTCCACCGCGACGCCGTTGAACTCATCAACGATATCAAGTATAAGCAGCAAAACGACCTTGTCGGCCCGATTATCGACCCCGAACGGAAACTTATCAAGTTCTCCCCCGTTCTCGGCAACGACTTTACAGACCCGAGTTATCACACCATGGCATTCTACCGCATGTTTGCCGAAGCCACAAGCGATGAATCTTGGTTCGAAGTCGCACAATCAAGCATCGAATTTTTACAAAAGGCGGCGCACCCCGTTACAGGACTCTGCCCAGATTACGCCGAATACGACGGCACTCCCAAGGCAATGCCTTGGTTCCCTGAAAGCAACAATTTTAGCGGAGATGCATGGCGCGTGGCGCTCAACTTGAGCCTCGACTATTCCATTTTCCGCGGACACGAAAGCGAAAAAGAAATCTGCGAACGCATTTTGCACTTCTTCCAAAACAGCACTCCTTACCTCTCGGACTATGCCATCGATGGAGGTCCTTACCCGCACCAAGGAAGAAATGCGACACCAGGGCTTATCGCCATGAATGCGGCCGCAACACAAGTGCTCCCGTTTGAGGACCCGCGCATTACGCCGTTTGTCAGGAGACTTGCTGCGCTTTCTGTGCCTTACCGTTTTTGGCGCTATTACGATGGGATGTTATACATGATTGGGCTTCTCGCCACAGCGGGAAAAATCACACTATAAGGAGTACGCATGAAACTACCATTCATTCTCTTCATTGCGGCAGGATCGTTAGCATTCACCGCATGCGATGACGTTCGAGTTGAAAAATACCCGAACGGGAACGTCCGTTTCGAGGCAACCTATGTCAATGACAAGAAGGAAGGTCTCGAAAAGGAATACTACGACGACGGCACGCTCAAGCGCGAATCGAACTACGTAAACGACCGCCGTGAAGGTGTAACCAAAGAATACTACAAGGACGGCACTCTCCAGACGGAGCTTCCGTACGCCAATGGTTACATCGAAGGAACGGTCATCCGTTACCACAAGAATGGCAAACTTGCCTCCAAGGCTGAATACAAACAAAATAAACAAATCTCATTCGGCGAAACATTCAACGAAGACGGAACGCCTGCGACAAGCGGAAGCTACAAGGATCCACGTGACGGAAACTCCTACGAATGGATTGTCATTGGCGACCAACTCTGGACAGCAGAAAACATGAACTTCGCTACGGCCTCCGGTGCAATTTGTGCGCAATGCAATCACTGGGGCCGTCTCTACGATTTCGAAAATGCAAAGAAAGCTTGCCTCGAAGGATTCCACATGCCGAGCAAAGCTGAATGGCAAAAGCTGTTGAAAGTCGCCGGTAAAAAGCCGGGTGTCGTTCTAAAGGCCGGCTACGGCTGGGATCCGATTAAAAAAGATTCCCCCATTTTCGGCAACGGAACGGACGAACTCGGCTTCGGTGCAAAAGCAGGTGGCGCACACTTCGCCAAAAGCGATGTTGCAATAAAGGACCGCAAGTTTGACGAAGCCGGCAAAAAAGCCTATTTCTGGACAAGCGAAGGAGAAGTCCTCATATTCTTCCATGACAAAGACTTCGCCAAGTTCGAGAAGTTCGACCCAGCATTCGGCGCCAGCTTACGTTGCTTGAAAGACTAGCTTTATAGGCCAGGGCTAGCCATTCAAAGTGCGATTTTCGCGATTTTATGCTACCAAAATCAGAAGTTTTCTCATTTTGGTAGCATATTTTTTACTTTATCCTAACAAAATTTGAAGATGAGAATACTTTTTTGCTACCAAATCAGCTTTTTTGGCACTTTTGGTAACACAAAATGAACAGACAAACTCGTTTTTTCGACAATTATAGTTAATTTATTCAAATTTTATGCTACCAAATTACGATTTTTCCGCCATTTGGTAGCATATTTTCGCAATTTGAGCTCTTTTTCGGCATTGTCGGGTCCAACCAGTCGTCATCAGAGCGAAGCTGGTGTACAGGAAGAAAGTTACAGACTACCGTCTACTTCCTTCTGCCTACTGTTACAGCGTCGCATGAGCTGCGATCTTGTAAATCGCGGTCACGTCAGCAGCCTTGAGCGGCACGAATCCCCAGCCGTCACCCGGATTCAGCTTTTCGACAAGCGTCGGGATATCATCTTCTTTTGCGCCGAGTTCCGCAAAGTTAATCGGCATGCCGATGGAATGCAAGAATCGACGGAACGCCTTGATGCCTTCGAGCGCAGTCGCTTTCGGATTTTCAAAGTTCATTTGGCAACCAAAAACGCGTGTTGCCATCTGTGCAAAACGCATCACGTTATGGTCGACTACATACTCCATCCATGCCGGCATAATAACAGCAAGCCCCGCGCCATGGGCGCAGTCATAGAGTCCCGAGAGTTCATGTTCAATCGCGTGGCTATTCCAGTCTTGACTGCGCCCGCAGCCCACAAGGCCATTGTGGGCTACCGTACCCGCCCACATGATGTTCGCACGAACCTCGTAATTGGCGGGTTCGGCCATGGCGCGCGGCCCTTCCTTGAGCATCGTGATGAGCAGCGCTTCGCAAAGGCGGTCTGTTGTCTCGACTTCCAAAGTGTTCGTAAAGTAGCGTTCAAACACATGCGCCATGATGTCGGTAATGCCGCAAGCCGTCTGGTAAGCAGGCAACGTACAGAGCAAAGCCGGATTCTGTACCGCAAATCTCGGGCGAATCACATCAGCACCAATATCGCGCTTAAGCATTCCCTCTTCCTTTGTCACGACGGAATCGCCACTGCCTTCGGAACCAGCGGCAGCAATCGTCTGCACCACGCCAATTGGGAGTGCCTTCGTGACCGGCAACTTTTTCGCATAAAAGTCCCAAAAATCGCCATCGTAAAGAGCACCTACAGCAATTCCCTTAGAACTATCAATGACGGAGCCACCGCCCACAGCAAGGATGAAATCAACATCGTTTGCACGCACCATTTCGATGCCCTTGTAAATCAAGGTATCACGCGGATTCGGTTTCACGCCACCGAGCTCCACAAACGAAACGCCAGCAGCGTTGAGCGACGCCTTCACACGGTCAATTAAACCGGAACGCACCGCAGAGCCCCCACCGTAATGAATCAGCACCTTCGTGCCGCCATACTTCTTAACGAGTTCACCGCATTCGTTTTCGCGGTCCTTACCAAATACAAATTCCGTGGGGCTGTAGAAATTAAAGTTATCCATATTCCATCCTTGTGTTTCAATTAAAAATACAAGAAAATCCCACCCAGCGGCAGGATTTCCACAAAAAAGCCGTTCACAGCAAGAACCACCTTACCAGAAGTGGAAACCTAGACCCACAAAAATAAAGTTGTACAAGACCCAATCCTTACGACTATCGTTTCTATAGTCAAACGTATAGCCCAACATATACCGAAGTTTCAATGACAAATAACTCGCTATATGAAATTTTGAATCAGGAGCAGATTCCAACCAAAAACGATAATCAGCCTGAACGCCCGGCCCAATCGAAGTTCCTAGACTAAAATACGGCTGAAATTTAAATCGTTTGTTTTCATAAGCATCATACCCCATAGAAACGAACCCACCTTTCAAATCCTTATTTCTGTAATAATACGGGGTAATGATGTATCTAGAATACTGTATCGGAACACCTAACATAAAGGTCCAATTCAGCGCATCACCAAAGACTTCAAAACCAAGGCCACCTGTATATAACTTTTCCTCATGATAATTTCTGAATTTTTTATAGCCTTTCAAGTACTCATCAAAATCCTTAACATTCTTTTTTATCCAACTAAAATATTCTGAATCCGGATACTTTTCACAGAACTCATTCATTTTTTCCAAAGCACGTTCAATCCTAGTCGTATCTACGTCTACGCCACGATAATACCTGTATGAACTTGCACGAACTTTTATCACATTCGCTAAATCAACATCCTTGGAGATTCCATATCCTTTTAAAGAATGATCCCAAGAATACGTAAAGTAATCCTTATCATAAATTTCCCAAAACGATTGTGTTTCAATAAGGATTTGTGCAAGGTCTTTGTATTCCTGTTTTATATTCGCCTGCATCGCACTTTTCAAGTAAGATTCCGCCTTCTCTACTCGTTGCCGATGATCTCGGTCTCCAGGACGATCGTTATAATGAGCCGCAAAACGAGTTTCCTTTTTCAAGTAGGTCTTCAAATCATCATCGGCAAAAGAATAGCGGACACGTTTCCCAGCCTTCTTAAGCAAATTCGCAAACTGCGGAACAGCCAAGTCATAACGTTCCAATATCAAATTGACCTGTAGAAGTTCAAGGCTATCGATTGCCGATTCCGGAACCTTTGCTTGAGACAAAAATTCAAGGGCCGCATCAGCTTTAGCAACATCACCTTCTTTCAAAGCATGCAAAAGATTGTCACGGACCTTCCATTCATCAAACATATCGACAGGATCAATTTTAACACTTAAAAAAACGTCCTGCTCATAATCAGCCCCCTGAGCAAGAACAAGCGAGCAAAAACAAAGAACAGCAAGAAAAACAATCCGAACCATATAAGTTAAATACAAAACAAAACTTTCCATCGCAAAAGGCGAATCAGAGAATCATCCAACTAGAACTTAAGCGAAACACCTATGCGCGGAACAATCTGAAACCCAGAAAAGACATGATTGAGTTTATAATCAATTGTTTCAAAATTATCGTTGCTATAATTAAATTCTTTCGTTCTATTTCCAAAACCGAACAAATTCACAACCACATCTACACCCGCATTAATTCCTAGCCTTTCCGTAATTCGATACCCCAAAATAATATCGGCACCACCAACAAAATTAAACAGCAACGTTGAATATTCTTGAGTGAAATCCTCCATCTGATAAGATTTTCCCAAGTATTTCATGTCACCACCCAAAATAGCATGTACCGCTAATATGAAATCATTTACAAACGGAGCATAGCCCAATCCAACTTTTGCATTCAAATCAAAACGAGAATCAATTTGATTCATATGGTCATACGGATCAAAATAAGAATATTTTTTGGATTCATTCACAGGGAAATTAATAAAACCAATTCCCGCGCCGACCTCAAAAGACAAACCACTTTGAAAAATTAGATCACGAGTCCACTTCAATTGAAGTCCCATGATCATATCCATTTTTAAATCACGATCACGAGTAAAACTGCCATCATCGTATTTTAAATTGCTAGACTGTTCCCACGTTCCGCCCCAATCCATCGGGAGTGCAATGCTAAATGAATGGAAAACAAAACGCTCTTTCTTTTTTCCATCACTTTGAGCAAAAGACGTTAATGCCAAGAGCATCACAGCAGCAAGCACAATTTTTATCGAATTAGACATTCCATTCTCCATCAAAAATTTATACGAAAAGATAAATATATTTTAATCAAAAACATCTTTGGATTCCCTCCCAAACGAATTTACGAGAAATAATAGTTCCCCTACTCAAGAACAATACGAGAAATGATAGTTCCCGTCGTTACGCTCCAGGATGACAGGTCGAGAATGACAGATAAAAAACGCCTCGTATTAACGAGGCGTCTTAAAAAGGCGACCCCGTCCCCATTCGCGGATCATGACCACATAAGAGCTAAAGCTCTAAGTGGTCAAAGAAAACAAGTACGGGGTGACAAGGTCAGGGATGACAAATCACTGTCTACTGCCTACTGTCTACTATACTACGTCGTACCGTGAGCACAAAACGCCTCGTATTAACGAGGCGTGCGTGCGAGATAATCGGCTGCTTAAAGTTCTTATTAACTCTAGCCGATTAGGTTGTGTATTCCGCGTTGATCTTCACGTAGCCGTAGCTCAAGTCGCAAGTGAATGCGCTTGCAGAAGCCTGGCCAATGTTCAACACGAGCGTTACTTTGTATTCACGCTGACGAACCACGGCATGCAGTGCAGCC
>CAMJNF010000117.1 GCA_946407235.1 uncultured Fibrobacter sp.
TGCAAGAAGAACACGCCGAGTGCGGCGGGTTTCATGTACAAGAAGAACGATTGCAAGTGCGGTGCCATTTCGTCGTTGCTCGTAAGCGATACGACATCGGCAGGGCTGTTTTCGGCGCGTTCAAAGAATTCTTTGAATTTGTTCTGGTAATAGACGATGGAATCGTTGATGAGCAGCAAGCGTTCCACATCGCGCGTGATGACGCCGGGAACGTAGTTGCCGGCTGCGTCGGTGCGGTTTGCCTGCATCTGCAAATAACGTCGCCACATGCCAAAATCAAACCCGCGATTTTCTGTGAGGAAAAGTTCAATGTGGTTTTCCTTCAAAAAATCGTAGGTGTCGTTCGAAAGCGTTCGGCGATTCGTGAGGAGAACGACCTTGAAGTCGGTCTCCGCGAGATGTTTGAGCGCAAAGCGGACATAGCCGGGGAGGTCTTCCCCGGTCTGGTAACTGGCGTAGAGGGCGACTTTATTGCATGCGTCCATCAACTACCTTCCCCTGCGGCCTCCGCGGTTGCTGCGTCCGCGACCTTTTTCGCTAGATCTGCGGCCACGTCTTGCTTCGCGCGGTTCGCTTGCGACATGGAATCCTTCGCCGAAATCACGGGAGTCGCGACCTCCGCGCTTTTCAAAGTCGCGTTTTCCAGAGCCGTGTTTTCCGCGCTTGTCAGAACGGCGACCTTCATCGAATTCGTCACGGCCCTTGCGGAAACCGCCACGTTCACGAGAATCGCGTCCGGTACGTTCGAAAATCGGACCGTCAAAATCGCGACGTCCACGGCGACCGCCAGAAATGTATTCCGGTTCGTCGAAATCGTCATCTTCGTCCGGCTGGCTCACATAGCCGAGAGCTTCTGCGGCCGCGGCGCGGTCAGCACGTTCATTGAAATTTCGAATGTCGCGTTCGGTATCTTCGCGGGTACGGCGCTTTTTCGGTTCTGGGCTCAGCTTTTCGGTGATGCTGAAGTCAGCCTGACCGCGCAACGGGTCAACTCTGAGGAGTTGAACCATCACCTTGTCGCCACGGCGGAAGGTGCGGCCGCTACGCTTGCCAAATGCAAGACCTTGGTCCGGATTGAACACGTAGAAGTCGTCGCCTGCGATATCGCGGTAACGCACAAGACCTTCTGCAATCGGATCGTCGATGGAAACGTAAATGCCCCATTCTTCGATGCCCGTTACATTTGCTTCGAAGCTGTCGCCAATGCGGCTCTTCAAAATCCAGCAGCTGCACACCTTGATGGCAATGCGTTCCACCTTCATGTTCTTGATTTCATTTGCCGAAATCAAGTCGCAAACTTCAATCACGCTGTTCACGCGGTCGGCTGTGATTTCCTTGCCTTTACGTGCAAGTTCACGATGGCACCAAAGGTCTGCATAACGGCGGATCGGCGAAGTAAAGTGGCTGTAATCCTGCCAGTTCAATGCGAAGTGGCCAAAGCTGTTGCTGTCGTAATGAGCCTTCTGCATGCTGCGCAAAATGCGGTTCGTGAGTGTCTCGTCGCCTGCGGCACGCTTCACCAAGTGCTCGTAAAGCTTGAAAGCTACCGGGTTCAAGTTCGTGTCGCCGCTGCGCGGCTTGCCCAAATCACGCAACATCACCGGAGCGTCCTTGAACAGATCCGGGTACATGTAGTACAGTTCCATGATGTCCTTCGTGTCCGGCGCTTCATGGATACGGTAAATGCCTTGCAGCTTGCGCTGCTTGAGTTCCTTGGCGCAGCAGTTGTTTGCAATAAGCATGCACTCTTCGACCCAGGAATTCGATTCGTCATGTTCGCGCGGCACAATCTTGACCGGTTCGCCATTCTCGTCGAACTTGCAACCATATTCGGTTGTCTGGAATTCGAGCAAACCTTCCTTGGTGCGGTTCTGCTTGAGGAGTGCTGTGACTTCGGCAAGAGCCTTGATAGAATCATCGCCAGCTTCCATCATTTGCACAGCCTGCTGGTACGTGATACCCTTTGTAATCTTTACGACACTGCGATGGAAATCCCAAGAGAGCACATTTGCGTGCCTGTCCAGTTCCATCATGCAAGTGAATGCACAACGGTCCACACCTTCGTGCAAACTGCAAACGCCGCTCGAAAGCTTTTCCGGGAGCATCGGCACTGCGGTCCACGGCAAGTACTGCGTATAACTTCTTTCGAGAGCTTCTTCGTCGAGGTCTGATCCTTCGGGCACGTAGTAGCTCACGTCGGCGATATGTACGCCGAGCTTGTAGCCGCCATTTGCTGTACGTTCTACGCTGATGGCATCGTCATGGTCCATGGCGCCTTCGGGGTCAATGCAAAGAATGTCGAGCTTGCGGTAATCCACGCGGCCCTTGAAATCCTTTTCGGTCGGATCCGAAATAGATGCCACGTACTTTTCAATAGCTGGGCTGAAACCTTTGGGAAGATTGCTTTCTTCCATAAACTGCTTTTTAACTTCATCCCAACTTACGTTGTTCAACTCAGCGGAACGGTCCACCTTCGCCAAATAGCTGTGCTTGAGCTTCGGATGCGGATAAAGCGTAAAGCTGATGGTTTCGCCTTCCTTGCCCGGAGCCTGCCTGCGGTGGCACATCTCGTAGACCTTGCCCGTATCGAGTTCGGTTACTTCCCAATCTTCTTCACCGGTCTGGTGCAGAATGCCGCGCTTCACACGAGTGCCGGAATCCTTTTCGGTCTGACGGCGGCTGCGTGCGCCCGGACGGCGGTTGTCTTCAATGCCCTGCTCTGCAAGTTTCTTGCGGCGCTTTTCGCGCTTGTCTTCGAGCGGTTCACCATCGCCCAATTGATATTCCTTGTGCGCAGAACGCTTGAGAACACCACGCTCGATCATGTCGGCGAGGAGTTGCTTAAAAGCCATCTTCTGTTTTTTCGGGAGGCCGAGAGCGCTGCGAAGCTGGCTCCCTACCATGGGTTCGTCACGAAGGATTGCAATAATTTGTTCTTCGCTCGGTAATTCTCTAGCCATAACTAAGCCTCCTTGTTTTCAGTTGCCGTTTCTTTTGCTGCGGCAAGTTCCGCCTGCTTGTACGGCATGACGGATTCAATCAAATCGTGGGTCTCGTCGCGGAGTTCTGCCATCGGTTTTTCGGCGTAATCTTCGTAACGGATAAGCGGATGGATTACCATCTTCACTTCGCCAGAATAGATTGCCCACTTGACCTTCGGGAGAATCTTTCCGGTATTGATAAATGTAACAGGTAAAATGGAAAAATGCTGTTCTTTTGCCAAACGGAAAATTCCATTTTGGAACTTGAACATGTGCCCGTCTTCGCTGCGGTGGCCCTCAGGGAACACAGTGATATTGTAGTTTTGTTCGAAACGCTTTTTGAGGTGCTTGCCAAGACCTGCATTCATGCGAGGATTCTTGTGGATCGGAATACTGCCGGTGCGGTTCAAAACCCAGCCGAATATAGGAGCCTTCCAGAGGCTAGCCTTTGCCATGAATGCTGTCGTTGTTATGGAATGCCAAATGACATTGATGTCCAAAAAGCTCTGGTGGTTTGCAACAATGACATATCCTTTTTCGGTCGGAATGTTTTCGGCCCCTTCAACGGAAACCTTGATTCCGAACATCTTGAAAATGATGTTCCTGAAGGCAAATGTGCAAATTTTGGTGCAATCTTCCCAATGGCCGCGGAGACCACAGTAAAGTGTGTACGGGATACCCGCGATGATCATAATGCCAAAGACAACGACATAGTAAAGAAAAGCAAGAATAGCGCGCATGGTCTCTTTCTGTTTGAAGTGATTTTTTGACCTACCCAATATAAATAGGTCCCCATGGGCTTAATGTATATTTTTTGAGCGGAGTAAATCGGTTGTTTTTGTTACATACGCATAAATATGCACTTGTCATTCCCGATTTAATCGGGAATCTCCTATTTCCTTGAGAAAAAACTATATTCCTCAACGTAAAACATGGAGTTTTAAATTATGGAAATTAAATGGCTTAATCCCGATGCAAAATTTGACCGTCTTGTTTTGGCGGGTGATATCGGTGGTACGAATACGAATCTTGGTCTTGTGGGTTACAAGGATGGCAAATTTACGCTCATTCTCGAAACTGTTTGCCCGAGCCAGTGCATTGAAGGGCTCGACACTCCGATCCGCGAAACGCTCAAGGCTGCTATCGAAAACCGCGCTGATTTGAAGCCGACCCACATCTGCATCAGTGCAGCAGGCCCCGTTGCTAACAACAAGTGCGTCATGACGAACCTCCCGTGGTGCGTTGACGGCGATGCCATCACGAATGCAACCGGCATCCCGACGCTCGTGATTAACGATTTTATGGCCATTAGCTATGGCATCCCGACACTCGATGTTGATGACCCGAATCAGATTCTTAAGTTCAAGCATACCGACGGTAGTGAACCGAAGCCGCAGGCTACAACGAAGGCCGTGATTGGCCCGGGTACCGGCATGGGCGTTGGCTTCCTTGCATTTGATGGCGAAAAGTACATCCCGGCTTGCTCTGAAGGTGGCCATTCCACGTTTGCTCCGTTCGACAAGGAATCTCAGGACTTCCGCGACTACATGGAAAAACGCATCGGTACAGTGCCGGGCGTTGAACCGCTCGTTTCCGGTATGGGCCTTGCTCACCTCTATGAATGGTGGCGCGACACGAAGGGCGTTCCGCAGAACGATGCCTTCAAGAAGATTGAAGAAACCGATTGGCATGACCGTCCGAAGTACATCAGCCGCGCAAGCGATACCGATCCGGTTGCAGCCGAAATGATGCGCATGTTCGTGAAGATGCTTGCTCGCTTCGCTAGCGACGCTTGCACTTTGTTCCTCCCGCTCGGCGGTTTCTACCTCGCCGGTGGAACGGTCCAGAAGGACCTCCGCTGGCTTGAACGCGATAACTTGTTCATGACCTGGTTCGAAAAGAACTACAATCCGAACATCCGTCCGCTCTTGAACAAGATCCCGGTTTACCTCATCAAGGATTACAGCATTAGTTTGTACGGTGCTGCTAATGCAAGTTTGAATTTGCAGAAGTAAGTTCTGCTGGAACCGCGGCGGAGGCGAATGCGCCGAAGTCGATGGGGCTAGAGCTTTGTTAATCCCGGCCGCAAAGGTTGGGATTTTTTTTGTGGACTTGTAGGAGCCTTTGTTTTGATGTATATCAAGGCCTTTTATGAGGATTACTATGAGTGAATTACTTATATTGCTTTCAAAAGAAAAGGCTTTAATACATGGCACGTATCTCGAAATCGGCAAAATCGTTGCAATCCTCGGCGACTCTCGGCTTTGAACAGCAAATCTGGAACGCCGCTTGCGAACTCTGGGGACACATTCCTGCGGCAGATTACCGCAAAATTTTCACCGGGCTCATTTTCTTGCGCTACATTTCAGCCGCATTCGAAAAACGCTACAACGAGCTCGTCGCCGAAGGTGAAGGTTTCGAAGAAGACCTCGACGAATACGTGAGCGAAAACATCTTCTTTGTTCCGCAAAACGCCCGCTGGTCCGAAATCGCGAAAGCCGCTCACACCCCCGAAATCGGCAAGATTCTCGACCAGGCGATGATCGAAGTCGAGAAGAACAACAAGGCGCTCAAAGGCGTGCTTCCCAAGAACTACGCGGCCCCTGACCTCGACAAGCGTGTACTCGGCAATGTGGTCGATGTGTTCAGCAACATGGACATGAGCGACACCGAAGCAAGCAAGGATTTGCTCGGCCGTACCTACGAATACTGCATTGCGCAATTCGCAAGCTACGAAGGCGTCAAGGGTGGCGAATTCTACACCCCCGCAAGCGTCGTGAAAACCATCGTGAGCATCCTCAAGCCGAGCGAAGGCAAGCGCGTTTATGACCCCTGCTGCGGTTCCGGCGGCATGTTCGTGCAAAGCATCAAGTTTATCCAGGACCATAGCGGCAACCGCAACAACGTAAGTGTTTACGGCCAGGAGGCCAACGCCGACACCTGGAAAATGGCGAAAATGAACATGGCCATCCGCGGCATCGACGCGAACTTCGGCGAACACCACGAAGACACGTTCTTCCACGACTTGCACGCCAACGAACGCTTCGACTTCATCATGGCGAACCCGCCCTTCAACCTCAAGAACTGGGGCCAGGAACAACTGCAAGAAGACCCGCGCTGGCAATACGGCCTCCCGCCTGCAGGCAACGCGAACTTCGCATGGATCGAACACATGATCTATCACCTCGCACCCGGCGGAAAAATCGGGCTCGTCCTTGCGAACGGTGCGCTCAGCACGCAAACCGGCGGCGAAGGCGAAATCCGCAAACGCATCATCGAAGCGGACCTCGTCGAAGGCATAGTCGCCATGCCCACCCAGCTCTTCTACAGCGTCACCATCCCCGTCACGCTCTGGTTCATAAGCCGCGGCAAAAAGCAGAAAGGCAAGACGCTCTTCATTGACGCCCGCAACATGGGCCACATGGTGGACCGCAAGCACCGCGACCTCAGCGAGCAGGACATCGAACGCCTCGCGAGCACCTTCGAGAAATTCCAGAAAGGCAAACTCCAAGACGAGAAAGGCTTCTGTGCCGTAGTCGAAACTGCAGACATCGCTAAGCAGGACTACATCCTCACTCCGGGTCGCTACGTCGGCATCGAAGACACCGTGCAGGACGACGAACCCTTCGAGCAGAAAATGACCCGCCTCACCGGCGAACTCTCCGAAATGTTTGCGAAAAGCCACGACCTCGAAAAACAAATCAAGAAGAACCTGGAAAGTCTTGGTTTCAAAATATAGGCGGTTGTATGGATAAATCTTTTGAACGAAAGGTAAAAGAAAAACAGCCTGTAGTTGCAATATGCTATGACTTCGACAAGACATTATCTCCTGACGATATGCAGGCTCAAGGTTTTATTCAATCTGTTGGCTATGATGTCACGAAGTTTTGGCAAGAATCTAATGCGATGGCTACAGAAAATGAAATGGACCAAAACTTGGCGTATATGTTCAAGATGGTTCAAGAGGCGCAGGGCAATTGCATTTTTAATAAGAAAACACTTGCAGATTATGGAGCGAAAGTCGCTCTATTCCCTGGCGTAGCAGAATGGTTCGAAAGAATAAGGGAATATGGTAAGAATAATGGCGTTATAGTTGAACATTATATTATTTCTTCCGGCTTAAAAGAAATGATTGAAGGAACCTCTGTTGCGAAAGCTGGAGCTTTTGAACGGATATATGCAAATTCCTTTTATTTCAATAAAAGGGGGATTGCGGAATGGCCTGCTCAAGTAGTAAACTATACCAATAAAACGCAGTTTTTATTCAGAATTTCAAAAGGCGTCTTAGATGTCAATGATCCCGGCGTGAATGATTTTTTTAAACCAAGTGAAATTCGTGTGGCTTTTCGAAATATGGTTTATATAGGGGATAGCGATACAGATGTCCCTTGTATGAAGCTTGTTAATTCTTACGGAGGACATTCCATAGGAGTTTATGACCCTTTTAAAAATGATAAAACAAAAGTCCACAAAATGATTCACGATGGACGCGTTAAATATTATGTTCCGGCAGATTATAATGAAGGTTCGGACCTAGATATACTTGTAAAGGGAATTATCGATAAAACTGCCGCAAATGAAAAACTCGAACGGATAAGCGAGATTTGCAAATCTGAAACCGAAGAATATTTCAATTCACAAAGTTCAGAAGAAATATTGAAAAATAATTTGATAATTGGATTAGAAGACAGTGGTAGTTATAAAACAACTCATACATTAGTAGATGCGATGCGAAAGGTACATGGATGGAGTTCTTCTCAGAAAGAACGAATTTTGCAAGCAGTTGTTGATAATCCCCAAGTGAATCAAATCATAACAGATCAAGATGTTTTTAAGTTTGTACAAGAAATCGTTGATTCAGTTGATGCATCTGAATTAAAAGAAAGTGTTCTAAAGCTTTTGGAAAACAAAGATGACTAATGCAGAATGGAAAGAGTATAAACTCGGCGAACTTCTGACCATAAAATACGGCAAAAATCAAAAAGCTGTAGAAGACCCTAATGGTTCCATTCCTATTTATGGAACGGGTGGTTTGATGGGTTTTGCATCTCATCCTTTATATGATAAGCCTTCCATTCTTATAGGACGCAAAGGCTCCATTGAAAAGGTTCGTTTCGTAGACCATCCGTTTTGGACTGTAGACACATTGTTTTATTCTGAAATAAATAAAGAAATAGTTCTTCCAAAATTTCTTTACTACTGCATGTCTCTTACAAATTTTTCCAACTACAATGAAGGAACAACAATACCAAGTTTAAGAACGGAAACCTTAAATCGTTTGATTTACAGAATACCTTCTTTTAAAATCCAAGAAAAGATTGTTCAGATTCTATCTTCCCTTGATGACAAAATCGAACTCAACAATGCGATAAACAGGAATTTAGCAGCCTAAGTCGCCCGACATAAGCTTTGGTAAAAGAGCATCCCGTGTTTTCGTTAATTGCGTAGTTTCTTTTTTTAAATTATGAATTTGCATTTGTAATTTGGAAACAATACCATCAAATTTTTGAAGATATTCATCAGAAGGAATACAAATCTCGTAATTCATTATTTGAGTCTTGTCGCCTCTAGGCATTTTTGTTCCTTTTGATCCTTTAACCATGTAATCAAAGAAATTGTCGCTATAAAGAAGGCTGTAGTTATATGTAGCCAGTAATTTATTTTTGGGCTTAAAACATAGAACATCGGTTGAACAACCGGCAATATCTTCGGTACAATAGAAAATTTTCTTGAAATATGGTCGAATGTTTGAAATTATCGTTTCTCCAGGAAAACATCTTGTTGTTTGATCAATAGTAGGCAAATTTGTTGCAGAAGAGACTCCAGCCTTGTTAGAAAGCATATTTTCTGTAGAATAGTATGTTTCTTCAGTCAGTTCAGAAAGGTTTATTTTTTCTTTTTCATATTCAGCAAGGTCAGAGAGTTTGCCAATTGTCCAATCCTCCGGCATTTCACCACCAAATGGTTCGAATTCAATAAACCAACTCTTGAAGATTGCTTGGATTTGTTCCTCTAAATTCCTGTTTATTTCACAAACGTAAATTCGTTTTTATAATGTAAGAATAAAA
>CAMJNF010000118.1 GCA_946407235.1 uncultured Fibrobacter sp.
CCAACCTCTTGAACCCGGGCAAGGATCCGCACCAGAACGCCATCTTCCTCACCACCCTTTGCGCTGTCATTTACGCTGTCGACACTCACGCAGACTTGCTCCGTATGGCTGTAGCAAGTGCCGGTAACGACCACCGCCTTGGCGCAAACGAAGCTCCTCCGGCAATCATCTCCATGTACCTCGGCGACCAGCTTGCCGATGTCATCGAACAGCTCGAAAAGGGCGATCCGAAGTCCAGCAAGCAGGCTGGCGCACTCAAGCTCGGTTCCGACACGCTCCCGCCGCTCCCGCGCGATGCTACCGACCGTAACCGTACTTCTCCGTTCGCATTCACCGGCAACAAGTTCGAATTCCGTGCACCGGGTTCCAGCCAGAGCTGCTCTGAACCGAACGTCATCCTCAACACGATCGTTGCCGAAGCATTCGACATCATCGCCGACAAGCTCGCAAACGTTCCTGCCGACAAGTTCCACGAAGAACTCCAGAACCTTCTCCAGAAGATTGTCAAGGAACACAAGCGCGTTATCTTCAACGGCAACGGCTACACGGACGAATGGGTCGAAGAAGCTGCAAAGCGTGGCCTTCCGAACACCCGCACCACGATGGAAGCTCTCCAGGCTCTCACCAAGAAAGAAAACGTCGCCCTCTTCGAAAAGTACGGCGTATTCAACAAGCGCGAACTCGATTCCCGCTACGAAGTGAACATGGAAGATTACCACAAGAAGATTCACATCGAAGGCGAAATCGCACGCGACATGGCGAAGGACATCATCCTCCCGCAGGCTGTCAAGGCTTACTCTTGCACGCTCAAGGCAAACGAAATGGCATTGAACCAGGGTCTTCCGGCTCTCGATTCTTACGCCAAGCCGCTTGGCGAAGGCATCAAGAAGCTCCTTGCCGCTATCGAAGTAATGGAAAAGGCTCTAGCCTCCAAGCACGAAGATATCTTGAACGGCATGCTCGACCTCCGCTTGGTCGTGGACTCTCTCGAAAAGATCGTTCCGGACGAACTCTGGCCGCTTCCGAAATATCGTGAGATGTTGTTCATCTATTAATGAATAGCATCGGGTAAACAACCCATACCATTTACATTTCGAACCTCATAAATGCAAGTCCGTCGGCAACAGTCGACGGATTTTTTTTGCATGGTCAACAGCACCATGCGATACAAAAAAACACGACGCAATCACCGCATGGTTCAAAACCACCCCAACCCTATTACACATAAAAAAAGCCGTGCATCGTGAAATGCACAGCCTTATAATCAACAGAGCTTTTTATTAACGCCCAGACTTAATCCCGAGCTTATTCATGCGGTAATTCATCATGCGCGGAGAAACGCCCAAATCGCGCCCAGCCGCCGAGATATTACCATCATTACGCTTGATGGCTTCGGTAATGATTTCGCGTTCGTAATTTTCCATCATCACTTCAAGTGGCGCAATCTTTTCATTCGGAGCACCGATCGTACCGACACTCAAACTGGTCTGGAGCGAAGGCGGCAAGTTGTAGCTATGGACGCAATCATCGGTAGCCGTAAGCACAGCACGTTCGATGCAGTTTTCAAGCTCACGCACGTTGCCCGGCCAATGATAGCTCATAAGCAAATTGATTGCCGTTGTCGAAAGGCGCTGAACCTTCTTGCCGTAACGCAGATTCATCTTTTCAATAAAGTGTTCTGCAAGCAAAATAATATCGGATTTGCGCTTCGCCAAATCAGGCATCGTAATCGGGAAAATGTTCAAGCGGTAGAAAAGGTCTTCGCGGAACTTGCCCTGTGCAATAAGATCTTCGAGATTACGACTCGTTGCCGCCAAGAATCGCACATCAGAATGCAATTCTTCGTTGCTACCGACACGGCTAAAAGTACGTTCTTGCAAAAAGCGCAGCAATTTCACCTGAGTCTGCATGGTCAAATCGCCAACTTCATCGAGGAACAGCGTACCCCCATCAGCCGCTTCTGCACGGCCAACACGGCGGTTCAAGGCGCCCGTAAACGCGCCCTTTTCATGTCCGAAAAGTTCGCTTTCGACAAGGTTTTCCGGGAGTGCTGCGCAGTTGAGCGTAATAAACGGTTTGTCCTTTCGACCAGACAAGTTCACGATAGCGCGGGCAATCATTTCCTTACCCGTACCACTACCGCCACGAATCAGCACCGTTGCATCACTCGGAGCCACCTGACGCACTTGTTCGTACACCTGGCGCATTTCACGGCAGTTACCCACAAGCTCACCAGGATTGTTCGAAAGCATATCGCGCAATTTGCGATTTTCTTCGAGCATCGCCTCGCGTTCACCGTGAAGTTCAATGCATTCGTTTGCCGCATCGCCCGTAATATTGGCAATAATTTCGAGCAACGCCACATCGCGATCCAAGTCGGTCGAACCATCAACCGGGCGGTCAATCGAAAGCGTTCCGATAACTTGCCCATCATGAATCAGCGGCACACAAATAAACGCCACCTGAGAATCGTAATGGCGGCTACCCGTGCGGTTCAAGAATCTGGAATCCTTGCGCAAGTCCGGAATTACATGGCTCAAGCCGCGTTCTGCGACATGCCCCGTAATACCTTCACCCATTCGATAAGAGCCACGCTGTTTTTCAGATTCATCAAGTCCGCGCGAAGCCTCGATTTTCAGTGTGTCGCCAAAGAGCAGCGCGAACGTGCCGCGCAGCATTCCAAGTTCAGATTCCAGAATGCCAAGCACATTCTCGAGCAACTTTTCAACATCGCGCTCGTGAATAATCGCAACGCTAATCTTCTGGATTACCGAAATTTCTGGACCTATAGAAGTGGGCATGGTCATAAGATAGTAATTAGAATAATTATGATTGAGGAATTCGGAGTTTGGAATTAAAGTTTCTCTCTGATTCTTCTCAGCGCTTCGCAGGTGCGTTCGTAATCGCCAAAAGCGGTCAAGCGGAAGTAACCCTCGCCACACGGGCCAAAGCCACTTCCCGGCGTACCCACGACTTCGCATGTGGCAAGCAGGCGGTCAAAGAAGTCGAACGATTTTTCGCCATCCGGAATCTTCCACCAAATGTACGGAGCATGTTCACCACCGAACACCGTGTAACCGGCCGCACTCAATTCCTGACGAATCACGCCAGCCGTGCGCATATAGCCCGCAATCACTTCCTTCGTCTGTTGCCAGCCCACCGGAGAATAAATCGCTTCGGCGGCACGCTGCGTCACATAGCTTACACCGTTAAACTTAGTGCACTGTCGACGATTCCACATCGCATGGAGCTTCGAAAGTTCGTGCGGAATGACCGTATAAGCGCAACGCACGCCCGTAAAGCCAGCCGTCTTGCTAAAGCTGCGGAATTCAATCGCGCAAGTACGTGCACCCGGAATTTCAAAAATCGAATGCGGGAGCGTTTCATCCTGAATGTAGCAGTTGTAAGCGCCATCAAACAAAATCAAAGCACCGTTTTCGTTCGCATAATTCACGAACTTCTGCAAAGTTTCGCGAGTGAGCACCGTACCCGTCGGGTTGTTCGGGCTGCAAAGGTAAATCAACTGCACCGGATTCTTCGGCAAGTCCGGCTGGAAATTGTTTTCGGCAGTCGAAGCAAGATAAGTCACTTCCGAGAAATGACCATCCGCTTGGAGCACGCCCGTACGCCCCGCCATCACGTTCGAATCCAAATAAACCGGATAAACCGGATCCGGAATCGCGATCTTTACATTTTCTGAAAAAAGCTCCTGGATGTTCGCCACATCGCACTTGGAACCATCGCTCACAAAAATATCGTTCGTGTCCATCTCGATGCCGCGGGCCGTATATTCGCCACGAACAATCGCCTCGCGCACAAAATCATAGCCCTGTTCCGGACCGTAACCGCGGAAAGTCCCCTTCACCGCCATTTCGTCAACAGCTGCATGCATGGCCTTGATGACCTCGGGAATGAGCGGCGTCGTCACATCGCCAATTCCAAGACGGATGATATCCGCATTCGCATGCGAGCCCTGATATTCCTTGATTTTCTGGGCAATGGTCGAGAACAAGTAAGAGCCAGGAAGGCGATCGTAGTAGGAGTTGATGTAAGATTCGTTCATATTTTTAGTAGTTAGTAAACAGTGATTAGTGGTTAGTGGTGAGGGTGAAAGGGGCAGGTCTTCCCCTCGCTTCCATCAGCATTCTCAGTGACCAGGTCCCTGAGCCTGCCGAAGGGCGCTACCCTTTCTAGCGGGCTTCAAGCGCCAGCCCGCAACGCCTGGCTCAGTGCTAAATGCTGATTTCTCCTTTAAAAACTTCTTCCGCAGGGCCAGTCATCAAGACAGGGCCATCTTCTTCGTGCTTGATGTGCAAAACGCCACCGTCAAGAACAACATCTGCTTCGACGCCCACGCGGCCCGTACGCTGGGCCGCAACGAGGGTGGCGCAGCTGCCAGTACCACAAGCCATCGTGACTCCGCACCCTCGTTCCCAAACCCGCATGCGGATTTGCGTGGGCGAAATCACCTGAGCAAATTCAATATTGCAACGGTCCGGGAACTGCCTATCGACTTCGAGAATACTTCCCCATTTTTCAAGTTGAATCTTTTCGATATCATCAACAAAAATGACCGCGTGCGGATTTCCCATCGAAACCGTCTCCGCGGTAAAATCATAGCAGTCAGCCGTAAGCTTGATCGAACCAAGGAACGTCCTCGGATGCCCCATGTCAACGCACACGCGACCATCGTCCAAAAGCGTCGGGCGAACAAGACCGCTCTTCGTGTGCAAATTGAAAACCTTCGTGTCCTCAGACTTTGCAAGACCGCGACTACGGATAAACTTCGCCACACAACGCGTCGCATTTCCACACATTGCCGCTTCCGAGCCATCGGCATTAAAAATTCTCATTTCAAAATCGACACCGTTTGCAACAGCCTTTGACGCAGGCCCCGCCCCACCGACACCATTAAGCACGAGGCAACCCTCGCCATCCATGGGAGTCACAAGGACCACACCATCGGCACCTATACCGAAACGGCGGTCGCAAAGCTTAATGATACGCTGTTCAAAACCGCTGCCAAAATCCAGCGACTCACCCGGTTCCAGGAGAACGAAATCGTTGCCCAGCCCGGTCCATTTTGAAAACTTAATTGACATAATATGTAATCCTTTTTGGGGACCACGTGCAAAAACCATGCCACTTTTACATTTTCTGTCAATTCGTCGATTTTACGCAAGAAAAGGCATTTTCCAAAAACAAAAACAATTACGCTAAAACACATTTTTACAAAATATGTAAAAATACAATTTCTGTTTTACATATTTTGTAAAGAAGAAAATATTGTAAAACACTCTATTTCTTCACACAGCGGACAGATAAGCCAAATTCAACAAAAGTCTCATCATACGAGACACTAGAACGTCCTTTTTCAAACATCACGCTGCGAGCATTATTTTTCCGAACTTCATCACACGTCCAAAAATAAGCGTATTGGTCGAAAAAGCTGTAATAGCCCATATAATAATACCCACCTTGAATGCTCGAAATAAAACCACGCGAAATTAAGGAATCCGCAGCATTCGCAAAACCGCCAACCGATGCAATCAAACTATCAAAATCCGCCTTGGATGGGAGCGCCCACCCCTCAGGGCATGATTCCATAGCCTCATTCCACAAATAAAGTTGCCCCTGTTTTTCTTGATAATTGAGGTTTTCGGCCATCCAAACCCGACCACCGATTTCAATTGTCTTGTAAATCTGCAAATCTCGCGAATCCACCAAAACGTCCGAAGCGCCCTCCGCTGATTCCGACGTCGAATCAGAACAAGCACTAAACGCAAAAACAAACAAGAAAACAAAAAATTTGCAGATAAACATTTTCATAATTTTAAGATAAGAAAAATAGTGTATTTGTCATTTCCACTGTTGTAAATAAAAGATAAAAATCGGAAATTTAAGCATTTTTTTGTAAGGTTTTCAAAGACCAAAATATTCTATATTTACTTGCGCAATGACGATTTGATAAACAAACCGCCACGTTCAATGCGAGGCAAAAAAAGATGGAATTGAAAATACTCCCTCAGCCAGACGATGTTACGTGCGGACCCACTAGCCTACACGCGGTTTACTCCTATCTTGGCTATAATATTTCCCTTAAAAAACTCATTTCTGAAATTGAATTTTTGGAAGAAGGCGGCACGCTAGGTGTGTTTCTTGGCATAGACGCCCTTAAACGCGGTTTCAAGGCAACTATTTACTCGTACAATTTGAAAATTTTCGACCCCACTTGGAGCAAGCTCAAGATGCCCGAGCTACGTGAAAAACTCGTTGCATTGCACAAGGCAAAACACGCTCCCAAGCTCAAAAAAGCTATCGACGCCTATATAAGATTTATTGACCTGGGAGGAACCGTCGCTACGGCAGACCTTCGCGCCAGCATGTTCGAAGGTTACTTCAAGCGCGGCATTCCTGTTCTTTGCGGACTCAGCGCCACCTACCTTTACCGTTCCCCCCGCGAATACACAAACGATAATGACCAATCTGTCTTCGATGATATTCATGGCGATCCGATGGGGCATTTCGTTGTGCTTTATGGTCTTGATGAAAAGAAACAATTTTTAGTAGCGGATCCGGATTGTACGAATCCGATGAACAATGGTCCTTATTACAAAGTAGATAAATTCCGTCTTATTCATAGTATTTTGTTAGGAGTCATGACATACGACGGAAACATCCTTGTCGTGGAGAAAAAATGAAAAGTAAGCCGGCACTGATGATTACCTGCGAACACGCGAGCAACGCTCTGCCGGATTTTATCCTGCGCGCTTTCCGCGACAATGCAATCCCTGAAGATGTTCTAGCCTCACATCGCGGCTACGATATCGGGGCATACAATATTTTTTCAAATCTCGTGAAGCGGCTAAAGCCGGACTTCCACTGCTCTGGCAGATTTTCGCGCTTGGTGGTCGATTTAAATCGCAGTTCGACAAGCAAAACATTTTTTTCGGAATACACGATTCATCTGCCAGAAACTGTCAAAAGACATGCTTTTGATCTTTGGCAAAAATATCGCGATAAAATCGAGACTTTCGTTGCAAAAGTAATTCCAGCAAAATTGCGTAAACCAGCAAAAGACGCTCCACTCAAGGTCATCCACTTGGGAATCCACAGTTTTACGCCGGTATTGAACGGAGTCGAGCGCGATGCCGATGTTGGGATTCTTTACGACCCAAGCCGGACCGCCGAAACCATGATTGCGGAAATCCTTATCAAGAACATTCGCGAACGCGATCCATCGCTTCGCATCCGCAAAAACTACCCCTACCTCGGAAAATCAGACGGACTCACTACCACGCTCCGCCAAAAGTTCGGCTCCGCCTACGCCGGGATAGAGATAGAAATCAACCAGAAATTGCTAAGCAAGTAATAAAAACCGCCCTCGGAACAGAGTCCGAGGAGACAATGCTAAAATTTCTGCATTTTTTCAAAAATTGATTGCCCGTTTCGGGCAATCTTATTTAATTTTAAGCTTGGATTTTTGCCCTTATGCGTGTGCCACACGCCATAGGTGTATATGATCAGATTTTTTTGAAAAACCTAAAAAATGGAGATAGTCCATGGCAAAAAAGATGATTGCGGTTGATGGTAACGAAGCAACCGCTAACGTAGCCCACAAGTTGAGCGAAGTTATTGCAATTTACCCCATTACCCCGTCCAGCCCGATGGCCGAACATTCCGACAACTGGAGTGCTAAGGGTCAGAAGAACATCTGGGGCCAGGTTCCTCGCGTATTTGAAATGCAGTCCGAAGGTGGTGCCGCTGGTACCGTCCACGGTGCTTTGCAGACTGGTGCCTTGACCACGACGTTCACGGCTTCTCAGGGTCTCCTCTTGATGATCCCGAACATGTACAAGATTGCAGGCGAACTGACCCCCGCAGTCTTCCACGTTACTGCACGTGCACTTGCAATGCAGGGCCTTTCCATTTTCGGTGACCACTCCGACGTTATGGCTTGCCGCCAGACGGGTTTTGCAATGCTCGCCTCCTCTTGCGTACAGGAATGCCAGGACCTCGCTCTCGTGGCCCACGCTTCTACGCTCGAAAGCCGCGTTCCGTTCATGCACTTCTTTGACGGCTTCCGCACTTCTCACGAAGTCATGAAGATCGAAGCTCTCGAAGAAAACGTCATCCGCGACGTCATCGACGACAAGTACGTTAAGGCTTGCCGTGCACGCGCTATGACTCCGGACCGTCCGACCATGCGCGGTACTGCTCAGAACCCGGACGTTTACTTCCAGGGTCGTGAAACAGTGAACCCGTTCTATGCTAAGGTTCCGGAAATTGTCCAGAAGTACATGGACAAGGTTGCTAGCTACACAGGCCGTCAGTACCACATCGTGGACTACGTCGGTGCTGCCGATGCAGAACGCGTCATCATCTCCATGGGCTCTTCTACCTGCACCATCGGTGATACCGTCAAGTACTTGAACGGGAAGGGCGAAAAGGTCGGTCTCGTCAACATCCGTCTCTACCGTCCGTTCCCGATGGAAGCTGTCGTTGCAGCTCTCCCGAAGACTGTCAAGAAGATTGCAGTCCTCGACCGCGTGAAGGAACCGGGTTCCGCAGGCGAACCGCTCTTCCAGGACGCCCTCACTGCTGTTTCTGAAGCAGTCATGGCCGGCAAGATGGCTATGCCGAAGATGATCGGTGGCCGCTATGGTCTTTCTTCCAAGGAATTCACGCCGGCTATGGTCAAGGCCATTTTCGACGAACTCTCCAAGGCAGAACCGAAGGCACGCTTCACCGTAGGTATCAACGACGACGTTTGCAACACCTCCCTCACCATCGACCCGAACTTCAAGCTCGAAAGTGACTTCTTCCAGGCAATGTTCTTCGGTCTCGGCTCTGACGGTACTGTCGGTGCAAACAAGAACTCCATCAAGATTATCGGTAACGAAACCGACAACTACGCTCAGGGCT
>CAMJNF010000119.1 GCA_946407235.1 uncultured Fibrobacter sp.
CGAAATGGTACACCGTCGGGCCACAACAGTACATGCGCACGGCGGGAACGCCTTCAGGAAGTGTGAAAATCTCTTTCTTACGCGATGCAGTGTTGTAGAATTGAAGTGCCATTTTAAGCCTCCGGTTAGTTAACATGGCGCGGAATGCGCCTAACGAGCGCAAATTTAGAAAAATGTGGGTTTTACGGCAATTGTCCCGCCGCGATAACTAGTTATAGGTATTTCTTTCCCCTTTTTATGTTAATGTTTGTTAAGGTTTGTTGTCCAACGTTCAACGGAACGTTTGTGAGGGGGGCATCAGTGCTTTGATTTGCATTCATACCCTTATATATTACATTTAGAGGAGTATATTATGAAAAAAATAAAGTTGCCTGTGATTGCTATTTCGGCAGTTTTGGGTTTTGTGGCTTGTGGTGATGATAGTACAGTTGCCCCTTCCGATTATGGTGCGGTTCCCCCGGTGGAAATATCTTCGGATAGTGGAATCCCCGCTTCTAGTAGCGATGTTATTGGTGGTGAAATTTTAAGTTCCAGTGATGCAATTCCTGGTTTTGACGTTTCTAGCTCCAGCAATGGGGTTCCTGCAAATGTTTTCTCTAGCTCTAGCGTTGCTTTGGGCAATGGAAATTCCAGCTCTAGTGCAACTCTGCCTCCCCATCAGACATCTAGTTCCAGCGTCTTTAATCCTGGCAACTTGGTTTCTAGCTCCAGCGTCGCAAACCCCAATGGTGGTTCTGGCGATGACGAAAACGACAATGAAGATGCGAGAACCTTGAATGGTACGCAGATTCTCTTGAAGGTTTCTGGCACCACGGCGACTGTGGAAAACAACAATGGCTGCGTTGAAGTGGCCGACAAGAGTGCAACGATTACTTGCCCGGGCGCTTACTACGTGACTGGCGAATCCTCCGATTTCCAGGTGGTGGTGAATACTCCGGGTGCCGATAAAGAAGGCAATACCGGCATCTATCTTTACAATGCGACCTTGAAAAGCTCCAATTCCCCGATTCTTGTGAAAAACGCCGACAAGGCTGTTCTCCATTTGGTCAAGGGAACTGTCAACGTGATTGAAGATGGCAAGGGAAATCACGTATTTACTACGGTCAACGGAAAACAGGATACCGCAAAGGCGGCCATCTATTCCAAGGATGACATGAATATCAAGGGTGCTGGCAAGTTGACTGTTACGGCAAACTTCAAGAACGGCATCCAGTCCAGCAACGATCTTAAAATCAAGAACGGCGACATTACCGTGGTGGCAAGCGATGACGGCATCAAGGGCAAGGGCAGCCTCGAAATTTCGGGCGGTACCTTGAACATTACCGCCAAGGCGGGCGACGGCCTCGAAAGTGACGAATGTGTGGAAGATAACAGGGGTGCCTTTAAGGATACCGTGGCTGGCAAGGGCTATGTCGAAATCTCAGGCGGCAACATCACCATCAAGGGACACAAGAGCGGCATCAAGGCGGCTAACTACATTCTCGTAAGCGATTCCACCGAGTCTTCGACAATCAAGATTGAATCCCCGAACAAGGGTATCTCTGCCGAAAAGTACATCTATGTCAATGGCGGTACCATCGACGTGAAATCGGATTCTTCTGCAATCCGTACCAACTGGCAAGTTTACATGAATGGCGGTGACGTGACCATCTCGACAAAGAAGAAGGGCATCCACGCGGATTCCGCCTTGTACTTGAGAGGTTCCACGATCAACGTTGTTACATCTCTCGAAGCGATTGAGGCTTACCAGATTTTTGCTGAGGGCGGTATCACTTCTGTGTTTGGGACTAACGACGGTTGGAACGGCGGTGGCGGCCCCAAGAACCCCAATAGCTCCATGGCCATGTTTAGTGAAAGCAGTGGCTATATCACCATCAGCGGTGGATACCATTACATTAGCGTGAAGGGCAACATGGTTGACGGGTTAGATGCTAACGGTACTGCAAAAATGACTGGCGGCGTGGTGATTGTTGAAATTACTGGCCAGAGCTACGAAAATGGTGGTGGCATGGGTGGCGGTGGCTTTAACTTCGGCGGCGGTGGTGGCTGGGGTGGAGGCGGCGGCATGGGCGGCTTCCCGGGCATGGGCGGTCAGCAAGGCGGAAACAATTGTGGCGCCTACAACTTTGCCGGTGGTCTCATCGATACCGATGACGGATTTACAATTACCGGCGGCGTTCTCCTCGCGTTTGGCAACTACACGATGGATGTTCCTGGCTGCACGGCTTTGACCTACAACAGCAACAGCTACTACGGTTCCGACAAGGCTGCATTCAAGCCGACATACCAAGGCAATTATATCCTTTACGGTGGCGAAGTGAAGTCTGTGGCTCAGGTGCAAACTAGCGGCATGAAGGAAATCAAGTTCCCGAACGGAACAAGCTTCATGTACAAATAAATGTTGAGCTTAAAAGGTTGAGTTTAATCAAAAAATGGCTGCGATTCGTCGTGGCCTTTTTCTATGGATGCAAACCGAGACCATCTTCAAACTCCTGCTTTTCAAGCACGGAATAACGTATCGAATTGCGCTAATAGTTTGATGCTCCATAGACAATGATAAATTATTTGTCTAGATTTTTGCATCATTTTTAAATAAAACTGAATTTATGAAAAATAAAATTATTGCACTTCTTATTTTGTGTGTTGCTGGCCTTGCGTTTGCTCAGTCTCCCTCAGTCGGCAAGTCCGCTTCGCGTGAACACCGCGGTTTTTATAGCAACATGTCGTTTGGCTTTGCTTACAACTGGTACGATAGTAGCCGTGAAGATTTCCGTGGTTATTACTATAGTCGCGAAATGGATCACTATGAATATAGTGGGTTTTCATTTCCCATGAGTGAATTTAGGCTTGGTGTTGCTGTTGAAAATTTGGTGGCGTTCCATTTGGATTTTAACATAGGCTTTTTTGCGGGAACGATGGATTATTCTAATGAAATATACGGAAACGACTGCAGTACCGATGGTGTGTGCACCGAAATTCGTAGAATCGATGAAGAACGTGATTTCGAGTCCTCTGATGCGTACAGCTTTAGAACGTATTTGGGCTTTGGTACAACCATTTACCCATTTAGGGATATTGATTCGCCGCTCAATGGTTTGTTTGTTGGTGGCTCTCTCGGCTATACGCTTTTTGGTACTTTCACGAATGGTATAAGTGAAAATACTAGTGGAAATGGTGGCTTTGGATTTGAATTGGAAATAGGCAAGGAGTGGTGGGTCAGCGACTGCGTTTCATTTGGCTTTGGTATCGGTTTTGCTCATACCAGTATTGCTTGGCAAACAAATGATTCTCATAAATCAGATAATGTTGTTTCACTTTCTTTTCGCATGACTCGTGGTTAATTTTATGATGAAAAAAATGAATTTATTTATTCTTGTTTCTGTTGCGGTTCTTTTGGTACAGCAGGGGTGGGCTGCATTAGCTTCTCAAGAACATCGCGGCTTCTTTTTTAGTATCGGGGCTGGCGTCTCTTATATGAATTCCTCATTGGAGGGCCTTGAAAAAAATTTGCAGTCAGTCACCTTTGAAAGAAATTTGCAATCGGTCAATAGTACGACAATGCTAGATGGTTTTGGCGCTAGGGAATCTGAATTTGATATCGAAATTGAAAAAAAAGATAAGTTCAGCGGTTTTGGCGGCCCTCTGTTCGATATGAAGCTTGGATTTTTCATCGGTAGAGTTGTTTCCCTGTATTCTGTTTTTGAAGGTGCTTTGATTAGTGGCGATGGATCTCATTTCGAGGAAAATCGTGGCGTGAATTATTTCTATGAACCTGAAGGGGTGCGCTCGAACAAGACTTTCTCCAATATTGAAGATGTCAGTGACGATGCGGTTGGCCTTTTTGCTTCTATTGGTGTGGGATTTTCTGTTTACCCGTTCTTTAACCAAACGAATGCATTAAACGGCTTGTATTTTGGATTTGCATGGGGCTTTGATGGCTCTGTTGCAAGGCTAAAAACGTATAGTGACAACACCAACGGAATTGTGGGACAATTTACTCGCTATGAAGTCGGTAAGGATTGGTGGGTGAGCGAAACCTGGCTGCTGGGCGTTGAATTTGCCTTTACTAAGGCTTTCGGAAAAGATGATTATGATGCCGACGGAAATCGTTATGGTTTCGGTCTTTTGTTCCGTATAACTTGTAATTAGCATTTTTTGAGGATAAGGATAAATTAAATATGATTATACGTTGTTCTACAGGTCTTGATTTTATGAAAAAAGTTTTTGCAATTTTAATTCTTTGCTCGGTAGGTTTTGTCTGTGCGCAATCGTCTCCCTCTATAGGTACACCCGCACCTCGTGAACATCGCGGTTTTTACAATAGCATGTCTTTTGGTCTTGCGTATAACTGGTTTGACAATAGCCGTAATGATATTGACAGGTATGGCAAGGAAATCGAACGCGATGTGGATTTCTATGAGTATAACGGTTTTTCCTTTTCGTTAATTGAATTCAAGTTCGGTTATGCCCTTGGAGATATTGTTGCATTCCATACTGTTTTTAATATGAGTTTCTTTGTGGGTTCCTTGGATTATTATAATGAAGCCTATAAAACTGTTTGCACTGATGAAGGGACGTGCGTAGAAACTCGCGATGTCAATAATTTTGAAGATCCAACGTCGGCTACGGGGTATAACTTTAGAACTTATTTGGGCTTCGGCTCGACTTTCTATCCGTTTCGAAACAAAAAATCACCGCTTCATGGTTTCTTTGTTGGCGCTTCCGCCGGATATACGCTTTTTGTTACTGTAGCGGATGGACATGGTGATTCTGGTAAAACAGGAAATGGGGGAATCGGATTTCAGATGGAACTGGGTAAGGAATGGTGGATGAATGACCATTTCTCAATCGGTGTGGGGCTTGGTTTTGCCCATAACGGCCTTGTCTGGGAAACCGTCGATTCCCATAAATCAGACAACGTTCTGTCGATTTCCTTTCGCTTGACTCGCGGTTAAAATAGGAATCCGGTATCAATCCCGTTCACAAGCAAGTTGGTTATCGCTTCGTCGCTACCCATCTTGCTTTTGTCTTTGATGTTGCGTCTAAAAGTCTTGTGCCAATCGAAACTGTCGGGCACAAGCCAGTCAAATGCCGGCCAGGGCTTGATAAAACCCGGCGGCAAAAGTTTGTAAAGCTTCTCAGAATTAATCGTTAAATCTCCGACTCGCGGAGGCATGGGGCCGCCTTCGATTCGCGGCACTCCGTGGAGGAGCTCGGCGGGATAGCCGCCGACCGCGTTGACGATTTGCCCTACGTTGTAGAGCGAAACACTACGCGGGCCGCCGCAGTTGTAAATGCCTGCAGGGAATTCGTGCTCCAAGATGTATTGCACTGTGCGGCAAAGGTCCGGGCCCGAAAGCGGGTTGCGAAATTCGTCCGTGAACAAGGTCGCTGGGCGACCGGGGCGGAATCGGTATGTGATCCAGTCAATCGCGCCGGCGCATCCGCCGGGCGCGTAGTCCATTGGAAGCGGCACGCGGAGAATCACGGCATCCGGCTTGATCACGGTAATGGCGTCTTCGGCCTCGGCCTGGTGCTTGCCGTAATTGTGGATGGGGTCTTTCGGGTCGGTCTCGACGTAAGGGCGGTTCGGTTTTGTCTTTTCGTCACCGCTAAAGACCATGTCGGCAGAAATGCGGATAAGCGTTGCGTTGTAGCGGGCCGCGAATGTGGCAGCATCGACGCCTTGACTGTAATTCAAGAGCCTGCTCCGTGCCGGGTCGCATTCGCATGCCTTGAGGGCGCAGTTTCCACTCGCATCAATGACGGTGCCAAAGTGGAATCGCTCAAAAAGTTCTCCCAAGCGTTCGGTTTCTTCGGCGTCAATCCCGAAAACGTTGTCTCCAAAGACGCACGGGTGCTTGATGGGGCGAATGCCTATGACTCCGGGAATGTTTTGTGCGTTTGAGGCCGCCGTGTCGGTGCCGTAAAGCTTGTTGAAATGCCGGAACAAAGCAAAACCGGGAACGCCGTTTAATCCGAGAATTAAAATCGGCAGGCGGGTGGCCCGCATCTTTAGCGGGTATTTTACTTTTGGGTCAGTTTCCACTTGAAGTAGCCTGCGATTTGAAGCGGATGGTTGAACGTTCCATCTGTAATCTTTGCTTGAAATTCTTCGTCCGTGTATAAGAACGTCTCGATATCTTCGGTTTCATCGAAACTCGTTTTGCCTAAACGCTCCACTCCATCGATAAACACGACATGGAACTTCCCACGATGCCTATCCGGATTCACCGGAAAAGAACCTAAATAGGTTGTAGGTTTTAGGTCGTAGGCATTAGGGGTTTGCTTGCCACTCTCGTCTCTCGTCTGTAGCCGCATTGCGGCGTTCTCTCGTCTTTCGTCTAAAACGTACCCGCATTCTTCCTGCAATTCTCTTATTGCTGCTTCTTCCGGCGTCTCGCCTTTGTCGATAATCCCGGCCGGGAACTCGAGCGCAATCTTTCCTGTTCCGTGGCGGTACTGTTCCGTCATGACCCACTTGCCATCCTTCGTGCGTGCTAAAATCAGCACCCAGTCTGGTTGCCATAGCGTGTAGAAGTCGTTAATGACCTTTCCGTTCGGCAGTTCGCACGTTTCTTTGGCTACTTTCAGCCACGGCGCATCTACCAAAAATTCCGAATCCAAAAGTTTCCACGGTTCCATGCCTCAAATTTAGAAAATACAATGTCATGCCCGTCGCCTGCCATGTCATTCCCCGCTTGATGGGGAATCTCCTTCTTGTCTTTCTCTGATTCATATAAAAACATGGTGATTCATTTATTTTTCAAAATTTTCGAAAAAAGTGTAAATTGCTTAAATTTGCTGAAAAACGCAAAGTTTGTTTCATTTTATGCTTGTTTTTCTGCTTTTGCGAAGGTATATTTGTTCTCGTAAAGGAGGTTAATAATGAAACCCATAACCGAATATCAAGATTACCGAAAGTACATGCTTGATTATTTCGACTGGCGCAAAAGAACATCCGCGTTTTCGTGGCGCGAGTTCTCCAAGCAAGCCGGGTTCGCTTCGCCGTCATACTTGAAGCTTGTATGCGACGGCAAGAGTTCTCTCAGTCACGTTGGGCTGGTGCAAGTCGCTGCCGCTATGGATCTAAGTAGTTTTGAACTTGAATACTTCAAGCTCATGGTCGATTTTACGAATGCAAAGGAAGACGACAAGAAAAAGGAAGTCTTCCGTAAAATGAAAGAAATCGCGGTAAAACAAAAAGCAAAAGTTCTCAATGCCGAAGCGTTCGATTATTACGAATCCGCGGTGAACTCCATTGTTCGCGAACTTGCTCCGCTCATGCCGGGTGCACTCCCGAGCGTTATGGCGAAAAAAATTAAACACGGTTTTACAGCTCAAGAAATCCGTGACTCGCTCAAGCTTCTGGTGAAACTCAAAATTCTCTTGGCGAAAGGCGAAAACGAATATGCGCAGACGGATAAAGTAATTTCTGGTTCTAGCGAATCGCTTGCGCTTGCGCTCCGTTCCATGAACCGCCAAATGATAGACCTTGCGCGCGAGGCCATTGACAAAATCGATCCCGCAGAACGAAACATTTCGGGTGTGACCGTTGGCGTTAATGCCGATGCCTTAAAACGCATCACGGATGTGGCCAATACCTGTCGCAAACAAGTCGTTGCCATCGCTTCCGAATGCGATAATATTGATCAAGTTTATCGTTTTAATATACAGCTTTTCCCGCTGACGGAAAAAGTTTAGGAGGAAAAAATTATGAACATGAAAAAAATCCTTCCGCTTTCGTTTGCTGCGTTGAGTGTCGCGGGTGCGTTAAGCGCGTGTTCTGATACAGCCGTTACTGGTGCTGATGTGCAGGATAATTCCATGGCGCAGAGGTCGAGTTCGTCTGTTGTTCCAGGGTCTTCGAGTTCTATCGGTGAGCTGGATTTCATTCCGAAAGAGACTTTGGCTTTGCTTAAAGGCGTCAGCAAAGGCGTTGCTGTGACAATTCGCTTTTTGCCAGGCGAATCTGGGGCGTATGAAAAGGATACGGTTAACGCCAGTGAATATTTTGACAATGTTGTGAAAACGATTCTTGATGCGGATTCCGTTCGTCTCATGGGAGCAGATTCTGTATATGAAAATATCATGAATATGCCGTCTGATGAAAACAGAAGTACAGCCTTGAAAGAATACCGGCTGAATTTCCAGACGAATAATGAAATCGAAATTGTTATGAAGGACGCAGAAGGCTTGGTCCATGGACCGATAGGTTCTTATTACGGAATTGTAGGGCTTCCGGAAAAAGCCCGAGGCGTGGTTTGCTTGAGGCAAAGTGAAGATATTGTTCAAAACGGCGGAGCTTGGGATTTTCGCTATGAAATATACCTGAATGACTCCGATTCCGGTGTCGTCCTTGAAAAACATCTGGTTCTTTCTGATTCTGCTGCTGGGGAACAGTTTAAACAAGACTGTGCTCTTGAAAATGGCAGTCTTGATATGAAAAATAGGACCGAATACATTTTTGGGAACACTTATCTTGAACTTTCTTGTAGCATTCCGTTAGCTTCTGCCGAAGGTATCCTGACATACAAGGATCCTTATTGGAAAAAGTATGGAACTCGAGTTATAGAAAGTTGTACAACGACTCAAAGTATCGATGACATTGAGTATTAATGGCTAAAGATTTAAACCAAAGGAGAATTCCTATGAACTACAAAAAGAACATTCCGCTTACATTTGCTGCGTTGTGTGTTGCGGGTGCGTTAAGTGCTTGCTCCGAATCTACTGTTGTCGGTGCAGATGAACAAACTAATAGTATGGCTGAGCGTTTGGAAGAAAAAGAAATAGCTCGTAAAGCTGCTGCGCTTTTAAAAGACGTTTCTAAGCCTAGCGTTGCTACTACTGTAATTGTATCTCGCAAATTAAATGAAGGTGGAAATCAAGAAA
>CAMJNF010000120.1 GCA_946407235.1 uncultured Fibrobacter sp.
GGCTTTTTGGCGATTGCGCTTACGCTTTTCAGCATTGTGCTTGGCGAGTGGTCGGTGTTCGATCGCGCTTATGTCATCAAGTCCACGACGCTTTCGGTGATGAGCCTTTCGGGACTTTTGATTTCGATTTTCGTGGGCATCAGCCTTGTGCAAAAAGAAATCCAGCGCCGTACGGTGCTTACGCTTTTGTCAAAACCCATCAGCCGGGCCGCATTTATCGTTGGCAAGTATTTTGGGCTTTTGGCGGTTGTCGCGGTCCACTTGTGCTTGCTCACGGGTATCTATTACTGCATTTTGTTTGTGACAAGTTCTAGCCCTACGCTCAGCTTGCTCACTGCCATCTACCTGATTTTCTGCGAAATGGCGGTGGTGATTGCGGTGGCGCTCCTGTTCAGTAGCTTCAGCAGCACGGTGCTTTCGGCGCTCTTTACGCTGGGTGTATATTTTGCCGGCCACTTGAGCGATCAACTTTTGGAACAGGTGAAATTTGCAAGCCGTATGGGCGAACTCCATGGAGCATCTTCTGCCATTCTCGAAAAGGCGGCGGTCGTAATCCATGCGGTATTCCCCGGCCTTTACAGGTTCAATGTGACGAACTATGTTGTACATGGCGTTGCACTCCCGGATATGTATGTTTTTTGGAATTCCGTTTATGCACTGGGTTACATAGGCGTGTTCCTCGCGATTGCAAGTTGGTGGTTTAGTCGGAGGGATTTCCTATGAGAAACCAATACATGGCAAAGGTTCTCGTTCACAACAAGGTTGTCTCCGAGGATCAGGTCAAGGCACATTGGGGAGAAATTACCGATTCGATGGATATCGGTCAGGTTCTCGTTCGTGCCGGTTTATTGAAAGAAAGTATGTATGCGAAGGTGCTTGCCTTTGTACAGAATCTCGAAGCGAAAAACGCAAAGCCTGCCGCCGGTGCTGCACCTGCAGCTAAACCCGCGCAGGCACCGGCTTCTGCATCGAGGCCTTCGCCTGCGCAGCCGCCCCAGCCCGCAAAAGCGCAAGCTCCGGCACCGAAGCCTGCTCCGGCGGTGAGCACTGCAGCGCCGCAGCCTGCCGAAGAGCCTGCTATAAAAATTGAAGGCAACAGCAGCCTTTATGGCGAAGCCTCCTCTTCGACGGTCGTTATCGAAAAGGTCCAAGGGCTTGAATCAACAAGCATGGCGAATGTCCAGGTTCCGGTGGAAAGTGAAACACCCGTCGAAGAAACTGCAACGGCGGAACTTCCGTCCCAGTTTGCTGTTGCTACGGGTGAAGGAACCGCTGTCGAGGCTCCCGATGTTTTACATCCGATTACGCCTCTTGCAAAAGTCATTGCTTATGCTCGTAAGTTTAACGTGACAGACGTTTATCTGTACGCAGGCCGCCAGATTACCATGCGCCAGTCGGGAAAGCTTTTTGTGGCATCCGAGAAAGTGCTCGATAAAACGCACTTGATGGAACGTTTGACCGAAGCAACTTCAGGCTTTGCGGATGGTTCCAAAATCGTGGTTGGCCGCAATGTGAGCAAGACCTTTGCTCTTCCCGGTGTCGGGCGTGCTCGCATTTCGGTGACGTGGAACGATGTGATTCCGAGTATCGCCATCCGCATTATTCCGATGGAAACGCTTGCGCTCGAAAATCTTTATTTGCCTGAATTCTGCATGCAAATGGCTACGCTCAATAGCGGCCTTGTGCTGATTGCAGGACCTTCGTCGAGTGGGCGTTCTACAACGATGACTGCTTTTGGTGAATGTATTGCTGCCAACAGACAAGTGTTTATCCAGACGGTCGAAAAACCGATTGAACGTTTGCTCCAGAATCCGAATGGTTCCATTGCCCAACGCGAGGTCGGGTTGCATGTGCGTTCCGGTGTTGCGGGCATTGAACTTGCCATTCGTACGGGTGCAGATGTAATCTTGTACGATCATTTGGAATCGATGGAGGAGCTTTCGCTTTTGATGCAAGCTTCGAATGCGGGGGCGCTTGTATTTGCCGTTGCAAACGGAAACAATATCAACGCCTTGCTCTCTCGACTCCTCATGTCTGTTCCTAGAGAAAATCGCACCGCGTTTGCATGCACGCTTGCCGACCAGCTCAAGGGCGTTATTGTGCAGCATTTGATCCCTGTCGTGCAGAATCAAGGACTTGTGCTTGCGACCGAAGCCATGAAGGTGACTTCGACAATTGCAGGGATGATTCGCAAGGGCGATGTGTCGCAGATTCTTTCTGCTATTAGCAACCAGAAAGATCAGGGGATTACTTTGGATGAATCTTTGCAGATGTGCATAGATTCCGGTTACATTGAGGGCGTCGAAGCCTGGAAACGTGCAAGCGATAGCCGTCGTTTTGCTTCTTACCGTAAGGTTTAATAGCGAGGTTCATCATGGCTTCAGAAATTGAATCTCTTTTGGAATATGCTTTAAATATCGGGGCTAGCGACCTGATTGTAACTGAAGGGGCGCCTTCGGCAGTCCGTTTTGCGGGTCGCGTGTGCTCGGTTCCTGATTCTTCGGCTCTTCCGTTTGGCTCTTTGCTCGAATTTTTGGGCTCGATTGAGGGCGAATCGGGAACGTTTATCGGTGGCCCTTGGGTAAATACCAAGTGGCGCGTGAAGTATTTCCGTGAAGCAATGGGTAATGCGGCGATTTTCCGCCCGCTGATGGCCGAATGCCCGGATTTTGCGTCTCTGGGAGCGCCTCCCGTGCTTGATAATTTGCTGGGACTTAGTTCCGGACTCGTGATTTTTGCTGGTCCTGCATGTTCTGGCAAAACAGTCACGGCGACATCGTATGTTTCGGCGATGTGTTCGTCTGGAATTTTGCGATTCTGCGATTTGGACGAAGGTCATGAACTGCCGGTGAATATAGGCGAGAGTCTCAAGCTTGTAAATACAGTAGGTACCATCCCTGAAAAGCTTGAGCAGGGACTTCGTGGTGGAACAGATCTGTTCTGGATGGGTGACTTTGATGGCGTCAGTTCGACTTTGATTCATGTCTTGCGGGCCGCTGAGGCGGGTGCACTGGTTGTCATGAATGTAACGGCGGGAAATGCAGTTGGTGTCGTCGAAGCGCTCCTTTCTGCTGCAACGTCTGAAAACCGGGACCTTGTGCGGACGATGCTTGCCGCTGCTCTCAAGGCTGTTGTCGTGCAGAGGCTTTTGCCTGCGGCTGCAGAAGGCGGTGGAGCTGTTCCTGCATGGGAAATTCTTTTTAACACGCAGAACGTGGCTGCTCACATACGCGGTGGTGACCATTTCAAGCTTTCATCTGTAATGGCGGCATCCTCTTCGGAAGGCATGCTTTTGATGGACGATTGTCTGGTTGAACTTGTGCGCTCTAATTATGTGACCGCTGAAGAGGCAGGTCGGTATGTTTCCAATCCCGCTCGGTTGGCTTAAAAAAACGCTCCTTTTGTCGGTGGCTATTTCTGCCACTGCCTACGTGGCGCCTGTACAGGCGGCTCATTCCGTTGATGAGTCGCTTTTGAGCGCCATGACGTTGGAACCGGATTCGCTTCAGGCCAAGAAGAAAAAATCTGTGCTTTACCTTGGTGGTGGAGATCGTTCACCCTGGTTCCATTTGGGAGCGTTGTATGCTCTTGAAGAATACAAGATTCCCGTTGATTCCATTGTGACGACATCGTGGGGCGCCTGGATGGGGGCTTTATGGTCGCTTGGCGTTTCTATTGATGATATCCAACGACTGATGCTCGATGCCAATATTGCCGATTATTTGGGCGTCAATTCGATTAATGCAAAGACGGAACATGATGCGTTTAGCCTCCCGATTTCGGTAGACGGTATCCCGTCGATTCGCCAAAGATTCTCGCTCTATGCGGATTCGGCTGGCCATGTTCATCGCAGTATGCATGCGCTTGTCCCGGATTCGGCTTCCATTGAACGCTCGCTTTCGCGCCTTCGTTTTGAAGAATCTCTTTACCGCCAACGGGGTTCTTTCCGTATCCCATTTACACTCCTTACATGCGATAGCGTGATTGAAAATCCATCGTATGCAGATATTGTGAGTTCGCTTCCGATTGCGGGTAATGAAAATTCAGGTGAGCTTTGTCCGTATTTGGCGCTGCCTTTGTCGAAAAATCCGCAGGAGGCTTCGCTAATTGTTGTCGCGGATCCCATTCGTTATGAACTCGATGGAAGTGCAGAATCGCGCACTATCAAAAAAAATAATTTGTCGCAATTGGTCGATCAAGGCATTTTTATAAGGGCTCATTCTATTCGGGATACGTCTCGCAAAGCCTTGATTCAGGCGGGTTTTGCGGCTGTGGAACATAGCTTGCGCGAAATTATTCCGGTTGTCGATGGACGCAGGGAGTATGCCGACAAACAAAAATCTGAAGCCTGGTTTGAGTTTAATCCGGTATTCGACAGCCTTTCGGCAGAATTTCATTCATCGGTGCTGTCTTATTGGAATCCCAAAGATACAGGTTTTGTCGCTCCGAAAAATTTTGCATATGCTATAGCATCGAAGGTCCCGTACGATACAGTTTCATTTAATATGCAGCCGGATGGCGGCCTTTTGATTGATGTGGGCGTTCATCCGACTTTAGACGTGGCTGTAGGCGGGTTTGGTTCCAATATAATTGGAGCAAATGCCTATGGTGAAGCTACGCTCAATTACGTGAATCAGATGGAAATCAATTTGAAGCTTGCGGGTTTCTATGGCACATCGTCGTACGGATTCCGCCCGCGTCTCGAAGTGACGAACTTGATCAGTCGCCGTTGGACGTTTGGCTTTGGTTATGACATGATGAAACTCCGCTTTTTAAAAGCATTCGAGAATGATTATGTCCCTACGCAAAATCGCTTTGAATATGAAAAACGCAATGACCTTTTCTTGTCGGCGAAATATGCGCTCGATGAAATGCAATCGATAGAGGTCAAGTTCCTGTTCGGCAGCCGTGAATTTGAATTGAATCCGGTTGCTATACCGGTGCACGATTTCTTTGATGATGTTTTTGTCAATACAAGCCACAATTACGAGACGAATCCTATGATGCAGAGCGTTCGTTATTCTCTGTTGAATGGCGATGGAAATCCTTGGTTTGCTTCAAGAGGCTTTGCGGCTAACGCTTCGATCGGATTGAATTTGATTGGCACCGGGTTCCACCAGAGAGGCCCGATTTATGGAATTTACACGTTGGACGGAAAATACTCCTGCTCTCCAGCGCGGTATGCTTCGGTGACATTTGGTGCGGCGATGGGCTTTGATGGCTATCGTGATGGACATTTCAAGTTTCCCCAGACTTTTGACAACATCGCCATGGAAGACCGCTACCGTTTGCATGTGGCGGCAACGCCTTGGTCAGAAGACTATCTTGATCCGGAACTTGCAACGCATGGGTATGCCATGCTTCGCCTGAATGGGGGCATCGAACGTTATGGCTTTGGTGTTTGGTTCTCGTTTGCCTATGTCCATGATTTCGAAGATAAGGCTACTGCAACGCTCAATTCGAACAAGTTTGTCTTTGAACCAGCGCTTCGCTATAAATACCGCTCGTTTACAATTTACGCCGGACTTAATCGCATCGTCGATACGGAATCTTTTAGCGATGTGAAAGATTTTAAAAATTATAGATACTTTATACGCATCGGCGACTACGACTTGTTTTAATTAGGAATTAGGAGTGCGGAATTAGGAGTTGAAATAATCGCGGCGGAGCCGCTGGATAATTAGGAATTCGGATTTCGGAATAATGAATTATATTGAAGTACAATTCCTGATTCATACTTCCTAATTCCGGATTATCTAAGTTCTGCCAACTAAAAACAGCCTACTGCCTACTAACCACTAATCACTAACCACTAAGCACTGCGGCTACGCCGCTATTTCTTTTCTCCGCGGTTCTTGGCGGCGATATCCTTATACTTGTTGTGATCGGCAAGTGTGCTGCTGAAGAAGTGCGTGCGCGAACCATCGTCTTTTGCAACAAAGTAAAGAGCTTCGGTCTTTTCTGGGAAGAGCGCTGCTTCAATGGCCTTGCGTCCCGGATTCGAGATTGGTCCCGGCATGAGTCCCGGGAATCTGCGGGTGTTGTACGGGTTGTTGCTGTTCAACTGGCTTTTGTAGATCGGTCCGGTCAAGTTCTTGAAGATGAACCTCACGGTCGGGTCGGCCCCGAGTGGCATGCCTAGACGGAGTCTGTTGTGGAACACTCCTGAAATGAGAGGGCGTTCTTCGGGAATGCCGGTTTCTTCTTCGACGACACTTGCCAGTGTAAGTACACGATGCCAGCTGCCGAGTTCTTCCCACATGGAACCTTTGCGGTCTTTCATCTCGTCGCGGACTTTGAGGTTTGCGGCAACCATCTGTCGCAGTATGGACTCTTCGTCGGAGTTGATGGCGAACGGATACGTGTCCGGCAGCAGGTAACCTTCAAGGGTATTCCCTTCGACGCCAAGAGAATGGGCGAACTTCGAGTCTTGGACGAGGCTGTTCCAGCGTGCGGTGTCAAGGTTCGGGAAACTTTTTTGGAGGTAGGCCGGGATTTCCCAGGTGGCGCGACCTTCTGGGATGGTCACCTTGCGGACTGCGCTTTTGCCGCTTTGGAACAATGCGGCGAGTTCATCGAGCGTCTGGTGGGGGGGGATTTCGTACCAACCCGCCTTGAGGGAGGGCTTGTTCAATTTACACCACAGGGTGAAGGCGAAATCGTCTTCCCAGACCTCTTTTTGCTGTAGGATTTGTAAAACTTTTGTAGGGGAACTGCCCTTCGGAATCTCTAAAATGACAGTTTTTTCGTTGAGTGAAACGGCGCTCAATCGTTGATTTACGTGGAAATACGCAAAAACAGCGACTAGAACGAGGATAATGGCGGTAATTGAAAAAATCTTCTTCATTGCGTAAAAATTTAAAAGAAAATGCAACGGATTGGCAAAATAAAAAGTATATTCGTATAGCATTGTTGAATATTTCCCTTGTTTTGAGGATTCGCTATGAAAATGATGAAAAAAGTTATGTTTGTCGCCTTCGCTTTGTTGGTTGCTTCTTCCTTTGCAGCTAAGAAGGTCAAGTCTAAGATTGGCGACGTGGAACTCACCAAAGAAAAAGATGGTGGCTCCGTAGTCTGCACGGCTAGCTTTAACGACGAAATGACCGTCTTGAAAGAAGGCGATACCGAAGTCCTCGTGAAGGGTGCTTGCGGTCAGGGCTGGGTTCCGAAGGCTAAGGTTGAATACGTTGCACAGAAAGCTGGCGACAAGTCCATGAAGTTGGAAGACGTGGACATCGTGGGCTGGCTCGATAACCCGAGTGCCGTGTTCGTGTTGGAAAACGACGATATCGACTTTGACGGTGTGAACATCGACCGTGACTTCAAGGAATACTTGCAGCACACGATGGACCGTGAAACGATTGAAATGAGCAACGGCGAAAACTAATTGCTCGGCATTCAAGAATGTTTGACCCGCGGCTAAGCGCTGCGGGCTTTTTGTATTCTCTAAGCTAAGTTCCGGTTTTCAACTTCGAAGTCCCTACCGCCTACTCCCTACTAAAATTGCATGTATTCGAATATTTGCATAGAGTAGTGCGCGTTGCGGCCTTTTTTTACTATCTTTGCACCCATGAAATTTTCAGAAGGTGTAAAAGACGGTTTCCCGATCGGACTTGGCTATTTTGCGGTCTCGTTTTCGTTTGGTATTGCTGGATCGAATTTCTTGTCCTGGCCGCTTGTAACGCTTATTTCTATGACGAACTTGACCTCGGCTGGGCAGTTTGCAGGCCTCCAGATTATGACGGATGCCGCTGGCACGTTTATCGAGATGGCTCTTGCGACGTTTTTTATTAACCTCCGCTATTCATTGATGGCGATTTCTTTGTCGCAGAAGGTTTCCCCTAATTTTGGTACGGGAAAGCGTTTGCTGTTGGCAACGGGCATTACCGATGAAATCTTTGCCGTAGCCATGTCGAAGAAATGCGTGAATCCGATTTATTTTTTGGGGCTCATGACGCTCCCTTACATTGGATGGTCTTCGGGAACGGCTGTTGGTGCGATTTGCGGTGAAATCCTCCCAGCGATGGTGACGAACGCTTTGGGCGTTGCGCTTTATGGCATGTTTGTCGCGATCGTTGTCCCGCAGATGAAGGTGCATAAGCCGACAACTTTTGCGGTGGCGATTGCTGTTGCATTGAGTTGCGCGTTTAAATTTATTCCTGCGTTGAGCTGTGTTTCCGTGGGTTTTGCCATTATCATTTGCGCATTGGTTGCTTCGCTTGTGGCGGCTGCGCTTTTCCCCATGAAAGACCTGAATGTAGACGATGAAGGAACTGCAAGATGAATATCGATATGCAGACCTACGTGATTTATTTGCTCGTTATGGCGGGCGTGACGCTCTTTTTGCGAGCTGTGCCGTTTATTTTGCTACGTAAAAAGCTCAAGAGCGTGTTCTGGAGTTCGTTCCTCGCTTATGTGCCGTACACTGTGCTCAGTGCAATGACTGTCCCTACGATTTTCTTTGCGACGGATAGCCGTGTGACGGGGGCCTGCGCGCTTTTGGCGGCGGTGATCGCTTCGCTTGTTGGCGGTGGTCTGGTGACTGTCGCTGCGGTCTCGTGCCTTACCGTCCTTGGTGTTGACGGGCTGATGCTTATAAGTGGCTAGTAAACAGTGATCAGTAAACAGGAATGTAAAAGGAACGTTCTTATTACAATCCTAACCACCAACCACTGACCACTAACCACTAACTGATATCTATTAACTAGTAACTCTTAACCAGTTTTTTCTCCGAAATGCAAGTCTGTGCGACGACTAAATTGTATATTCTTGCGTGTAGTTTAGTTTTTTTCGTTATTTTGGAGCTGAAATGGATATTGGAACCCTTCATTTTCAAAATCCCGAAGC
>CAMJNF010000121.1 GCA_946407235.1 uncultured Fibrobacter sp.
AGGTCGTTTTGGGTGACCCGTTCGAGGGTGAGACCAATTATAGAATATTCAGGAATAAAAACAAGGGGTCATTGGCAAAAAAATTCACTTTTTTTCACTTTTTTCGTTAAAAACGGGTTCTATCCAGCTTCTACATCATGATATTCACACTTTATTCACGTATTTTTTCAGACCGCACTGAAGGAACAAGGAGCTTTTCTCCATTTTTCCCCTATTTTTTATAAAATTTTTTTTGATGAGCGTTCAAAAAACGCCTTTTTTACACCTAATCCAGTTGTTTTAAGACAAATTCTACAGGATTTGCGCACGTATCCAGGTCCATTTCTATGGATTTTACCTGCCAACGGAACCATGTTAATTGTCTTTTGGCGTAATTTCGAGTTTTTCGCTTTACTTCGTCCAAAACAACTTGCACCTGATTGCCGTCTTTTGCACACAAAAGTTCTCTATAACCAAGACTTTGCCAAGCCGGAGCCTCGATGGGCACAGTTTTTGCAAGTTCGTGAATTTCTTCAAGCCAACCGTCCGCCATCATCTGGTCCACGCGTGCATCAATTCTCGCATAAAGATTTTCGCGGCTACGATTTAGCCAAAATACAGGCACATAGCCAATCCCGCCTACACGTTCTTTTTGCCAATCCGAAAGTTTGCGCCCCGTCAACTGGAACACTTCAAGAATGCGGATAACACGCTGGACGTTATTCACTTCGACCTTTTCCATCGCTTCGGGATCCACCACCTTCGCTTTTTCGTACAAACTCTTACTTCCAAATTTCGCAGCATCGTCTTCGAAAGATTTGCGAACCGATTCTTCAATTTTCGGAATTTGCGGAAGTCCAAGCATCAACGATTGAAGATAAAGTCCCGTACCACCAACCAAGATATAATTCTGGTTCTGATTTTCTGCGAGAAGTTTTCTCACATTTGCACAAAAGTCGCCTGCAGAGAATGTCAGACCGGGATCGAGAAAATCAACTAGATGGTGTTTTACCCTTGCCATGTCCTGAAACGATGGCTGCGCGGTCCCAATCGCGAACCCCTTGTATATCTGTCGGGAATCTACACCGATAATTTCGGCGTTAAAGCGTTCCGCCAGTTCCAGTGAAAGGCGAGACTTGCCAACACCAGTAGCTCCAACAAGTGCAAATAGAATAGGCATGCGCTCAATGTAGTTATATTTATAGGTGAAATGATAAAGCTTAAACACATTGTCGCTCTTTTTTTTGCATTGGGGATTTTTGCCGGTTTGTCTTTTTTCTTGAACAACCAGGAAGAAGCACTCCATCTTTTTGAAAAAATTGAAGAAACAGCCGGGATACACGAAGCCGAAGTTGCACCAACAGAAACCGACACGATTCCATTTGAACAGAAATTAAAAGATGAAATGAAAATCATTTCGTCGAGTTATTCCAAACGTTCAAAACGTACTATTTGGACACTCGCTCGTGGAAAAACCATTGTCGTCTATCTTTTACAGGCACAAAAGGTCATCCAAAAAAATGGCGGTACAATTCTTTTCATGGAAGAACTCAATGACAATCCAAATGCCTACCAGACCGCCATTGTCGATGTGCTTACGCCCAAAGGCGATTCACTCCATCTGACGTTCCAGGTTTCAGATAACATTTTCATGAAAAACGCATCGCTCATGTCGATTGCATTCCAGACCACAAACCTAACGACAGAAATCATCGCGAAACTGAACAGCCTGAACTTCCCTTTTGACCTTTTGGTTCCGCCTTTTGGTTTAAGCGAAGATTTTTACAAGAACTTGGACAAGATTCGCAACAAAGAAATTGTCCTTTGGCTCGCCATGGAATCGACCAAGCTGAACAAGGTCCACAACAAATTGCGTCCGTTACGAATTCACCACACCGCAGAGCAAATTGAAGAGACCATCAGCAATGCAAAAGAAATTCTCCCAAGTGCTGCAGGAATCGCCACTCGATACGGAGAGCAAGCGGTCAAGCACAAGCAACTTTTACAGGCAATATTAAAGCCAACAGAAAAACGGGATATGTGGTTTTTGGACTTGTCCATGGAAGACAGAACCGTCGTTCCTCAGACTTGCAAAGACCTTGAAATTTCATGTAAAATTGCATTCCCGTACAATCCGGACAATAGTTCCATCGAAGACTACGTCCACCAAAAACTTAGGGAAGCCCCCAAAAGCGGAACATCTGTAATGATCCTTCCCTTGACTGAACAAAATTTGTCTAAAATTGAGGATATTGCCACCAAAGCAGCAAAGCAAGGCACGACCCTCGTAGACCTATCCACTTTATTCAATTCTAAATAGGAGAGCCTATGTCTATCAAACTCGGTGTTAACGTGGACCACATTGCAACAATCCGTGAAGCACGTAAAGGCAAGGAACCCGATCCAGTCGCCGCAGCCATGATTGCTGAACTCGCAGGATGCAACGGCATTACCGCACATCTCCGTGAAGACAAACGACACATTCAAGACCGCGACATCAGGCTCCTTCGCGGAACAGTTACAACAAAGTTGAATCTCGAAATGGCACCGACACAAGCTATGGTGCAGTTTGCCATCAACCGCCAGCCGGACATGGTGACTCTCGTTCCTGAAGTTCATACGGAACTTTCGACAGAAGACGGTCTGAACGTATCGGCAAAGATTGGTGAACTCGCAAAGTACATCATGACGCTCAGAAACAACGATATTCAGGTGAGCGTATTTATTGATGCCGAAACAGAGCAGGTCAAGGCAGCAAAGAAAGTCGGCGCAAACTATGTGGAATTCAACACCGGCAAGTACGCCACGGCATTCGAACTGGGCAGCCGCGAAGAGGTCGATCGTGAAATTTCAGCATTGCAAGACATGACGGTCCTTGCACATAAATACGGATTAAACGTTCTCGCCGGACGTGGACTCAACTACAGAAACGTAGAAGCCGTTGCACAAATTGACGGCATCGATGAAATCATCATCGGTCACAGTATCGTAAGCCGAGCCACACTCGTTGGCATGGAACGCGCCGTGAAGGAAATGATTGAAGCGATTAGGCATTAGCAACTTAGCCCGCTTCGCTCTTAGAACTTAGTTGGCAGAACTTAGAGGGTAGAGCAATGTTCTAAGTTCTAAGTTCTAAGTTCTAATAATCCCTATATTCCACATTCTCTAGCACGAGCCCCTGCGGGGGCGCCCATGTGCGTTCACCCTTGAACTTTTTCTCGAAAATCTGATTGACCGTCCCTTCGGGATAGCGGCCTCGCCCTACATCAAAAAGCGTTCCGACCATCGCACGAACTTGTCTGTGCAAAAAGCGATTCCCTTTAATGTGGAACATGCAGCTCCAGTCGTTCAAGCGTTCCAAGCGGAATTCGCTCAGCGTGCAAAGTGTAGACTTTCCATCGTTTCGCGGGATGCAAAAATCAATAAAATCGTGTTCGCCAAGAAAAGACTCAGCCTCACGGCCCATGGCATCAATATCGAGATTGAGCGAGCCGCATTCCCAACCAAAGTCACGCATCAGCGCTACCGGACGTGTAAAAATCGTGTACTGGTAATAACGTAAAACGGCATCGTAACGCGCATTGAAATCAGCGGCGCACGGTTCCAAATCGCGAATGCGGATCAAGCGCTTGGTAAGTCCATTCACAGAACGAACAACCTTCACCGGATCCAGTTCACCATCGTAATCAAAGTGGACGCATTGTCCACGGGCATGCACGCCAGTATCCGTTCGGCCCGACCCCGTTACGCGGATTGGCGCACGAAGTGCAATCGACAAAGCTTCTTCGAGCGTCGACTGCACGGTTACAAAGCGGAGCTTGCCGCCGCAATTTTGTTCTTGCCAGCCGTAAAATGCGCTGCCTAGATATTCACAACGGAAGCGGTAACGCATTAGTTACCTGCTTCTACAGCTTCCTTGATAACAGCCTCGACCTTAGCCTGAGGAATCTTCAACTTCGATGCAATTGCCGAAGCCGGGAAACCCCTACGAGACATCTGCAAAATCTTGCTGTTCACCGAAGATTCACGATCGAAGCGATTCATTTCAAGCGGATGAGCTACAGCAGTAGCAACAACTTCGGGTCTCGGTGAGGTTTGTTCTTTAGCGCGAATCTTAGTGCGGTCATGGTGCAACACATCAGAAAGCGACTGCATGGCCGATGTGATTCTTTCTCTTGCCGTCGGGCGAAGAACCGTCTTACCATTAAACGGCGATGTCAAAATTCGATTTTCGGGAACACCACGATCATCTTCAAATGCGGCCTTTGTCGAATCTACACCAGAAGCATTTGCATTTTGTTCTGTTCCGGCCTTTGCCTGGAGTTCCATAGTTTCGCGGCGCTTAGCGGCAAATTCTTGGGCTTCATCGATAATAGACTTCTTGGGAGCATGTACACGAGTCGTCGTAATCGTTTCAGTACCGTCAATGGCAGGCAATTCGCCAGATTCTCTCGCTCTAGCAAGCGCTTCCATCATACGTGTCTCGACAACCTTTTTGCGGTGGATAAGTACAAGCACCAAGATTACAAGGCACAGGAGCACGGCAAGCGTACCACCGATAATCCAGAGCCATACACCACCAGAAAAACCGCCCACGTTTTCTTCGGGCGTTTCTGCTTCGCCTTCCGTATTCGAGCGCATGTCCGAAAGATCTTCCCAAGCATTGGCAAGTTCTTCACGGATTTTCACCTGAGTATCGACTTTACCCTGGGCATTCCACAAAGCGACCTCCAAAGAATCAATCTTTGAGCGCGTCTGCATATATCGGTTAACGTCGAACGAAGAGGACGACCCCGAAAAATCAACTTTGAGATAAACAATTAAGGCACAAGCCAAGACAAAAAGAATAACTGGAGCAGCGTATTTCTTCATGCCGGAAAATCTAGAAAATATTCCCGATTCATTTTCATTTTGAAAGTTCGACACTAAACAAAACCTCATTTTTGCACATCTAATATTAATTGTAGAAAATTTGCAACGCCCCATTGAGAACTTCACAACACTTTTCAACACGTTTCCTTCGAAAAACAGTTCTTGCCACCGAACTTTAAATACCTTTATGTTCAAGAACTCTTTGTTCTCCTCCTAACCCCAAAAAGAAACACTTTAGCCCCAACAGCTAAAGTGTTTTTTCGTTTTTACAGTGTTTTTTACCACAATCATTCCAATTTATATGGTTTATATTTGCTCTTTTTCACTTGCTTTTGCCCAAAACAAGACTTTTTTCTAAAAGATTTTATAGTTTCAAGCTATGCAACCACAAGCACTTAGATTGTCCCGTATTACGATTTCAAATCTCCGCTCCATCCAGCGCGAGACGTTTCCGCTTAGTGATTTTACCGCTTTGATAGGCTACAACAACGCCGGAAAAACGAACATTTTGATGGGCATCCGCTGGCTGCTAGCGCATTTTTCATTGGACATCTCGTATTTTGACGATCCGAACCACCCTGTCGAAGCCGAAGGTATTTTTGAAGGGATTACCGAACAGATTTTGAACCGCCTCGGAGACGAGAAAGCGGCAGAACTCATGCCATTCCTCACAGGCACAACGCTCCGTGTCAAAAAAGTTCAACGCATTCCAGGCGAGCTCCCCGGCAACATTGAATTTTGGGCATTCAGCCCATCTAACGGCAAACGAAAAGGCAAGGACTGGGTCCGCGTCAACGATAAGTTTATCGCAGCCTTTAACCGCATGTTCCCGGAATCCATTGCAATTTGGGATTTTGAAGGAAACAACGCCTACACCAAACTGATGCACGAGATTTTCAAGCCGCTCGAACGCAAGTTCGGTGGCGAACTGAGTCAAGTCATCGAGCAGTTTACAGAATTGCTCGCCCCAGGAAGCGACAAGCGAGCTGACGAAATTCAGGCATTCGACAGAGAAGTCAACACGGCTCTGCGCCCTCTATTTCCAAGCGTTAAGGTTGAGCTCGACATTCCCGTGCCGACTCTTGAGACATTCCTCAAAAGTGCAACAATTAAAGTGGTCGATGAAGATGATGGTTTCGAACGTGATATCTCCCGCATGGGAGCAGGTTCACAGCGAGCCATCCAAATGGCGCTTATCCGCTACCTCGCTGAAATCAAAAAGCATCACAACAATCATTACCTGAGCCGAACACTCTTGTTGATTGATTCACCGGAATTATTTTTGCACCCGCAAGCTGTCGAACTTGTGCGCGTTGCCCTCAAGAACCTTTCGAACGAAGGCTACCAAATTATTTTTGCAACGCACTCTGCGCAGATGGTCACAAGTGAAGACGTAAGCACATCTCTCTTGATTCGCAAGAACAGGGAGCGCGGCACGTTCATGCGCAAGCGAATGGAAGATGCCGTCCGGCAAGTCGTCAAAGATGCACCGAGCCAGTTGCAGATGCTGTTTAGTTTATCTAACAGTAACGAACTTTTGTTTGCCGATTACGTGCTTCTTACCGAAGGAAAGACGGAATGGCGCGTGCTCCCCGCCCTTTTCGAACGCATTACAGGGCAATCTTTTGCTCTCATAAAATGTGCGCTCGTGCGTCAAGGCGGCGTAAGCAACACACGCAAGAGCATGCAGGTTTTAAGCGCAATGGACATCCCCGTGCGAGCGATCGTCGATCTGGATTACGCATTTACAACAGCAACCCGAGATGGATTCTTGAGTGCAAACGACCCTGACATTACCGAATGCCGCAACTTGTTCCGCGAACTCGCTTGCCACAACCATTTGCGATTAGTCAACGGACTCCCTGTCAACAAGCATAGCAACATCAGCGCATCGACAGCGTACGCCATGATGGCCGCCATGCCCGAAGCAGAACGCCCCATCAGGAACATTCACGAAAAGCTTTGCGAGCAAGGTATTTGGGTTTGGACGAAAGGCGCTATCGAAGAGCACTTAGGGCTTAACGGTAAAAACGAAATGGTCTGGCGCAATTTCATCGAAAATTCAAGATCAAAGAACTTCTTGCAAATGCTCCCCGACTTTGACGGAATTACCGCACTTTGCCAATGGATTATCAACGGAAGTCGCGGGCAGTTCTAAAAAATTAATTCAAATAAAATTTTTTCGTTTTTTTTGACATTTTTTGCTACTAAATTGCACATTTTAGCAGTTTTGGTAGCATATTTTTTACTTTGTCCGCTACACATTTGTAGAAAAGAAGCGGCTTTATGCTACCAAATACGGATTTTTATTGCATTTGGTAACACATTCCATCCAACAGCCCCACATTTTTGCCCAAATTTGTTTAATTTATCTATAAAATATGCTACCAAAAGACCAATTTTTCCATTTTTGGTAGCACATTTTTGCAAAAAGCCACCCTTCGTAGCTGAAATTCGTGAAAAAAGTGCATAAAAAAGGAGTGCGCATTTCTGCGACACTCCTTTTTTTGTAATGGTGATGCCTGCACGGAGGCCGGCATGACAATTTAGATGTTGTCGATAATCGCGTTGAACGCTTCGACGGGGCGCATCCACTTCTTGAGAAGTTCTGCCTTCGGGATGTAGTAACCACCGATATCGGCGGGCTTACCCTGTTCGGCAGCGAGGGCAGCGACAATCTCGGATTCCTTCGCGGAGAGAGCAGCGGCGATCGGAGCGAACTTTCCGGCGAGTTCTGCATCGTCCTTCTGGGCGGCAAGAGCCTGAGCCCAGTAGAGAGCGAGGTAGAAGTGGGAACCACGGTTGTCGAGTTCACCGATCTTACGAGCCGGCGTGCGGTTGAATTCGAGAATCTTGCCGTTGGCGGCATCGAGCGTATCGGCCAAAATCTTAGCCTTCTTGTTGCCGTCCTTGAGTGCGACCTGTTCAAATGCAGGCACGAGTGCGAAGTATTCGCCGAGAGAATCCCAGCGGAGATAGTTTTCGGCGAGGAACTGTTGCACCTGCTTCGGAGCGGATCCTCCTGCACCCGTTTCGTAGAGGCCACCACCAGCCATAAGCGGCACAATGGAGAGCATCTTTGCAGAGGTACCGACTTCGAGAATCGGGAAGAGGTCCGTAAGGTAGTCACGCATCACGTTACCCGTCACGCCAATCGTATCGAGGCCAGCCTTGGCACGCTTCATCGTTTCGACGATAGCCTTGCGCGGGCTCATAATCTTGATGTCGAGACCCTTGAGGTCATGTTCCGGCAAGTAGGCTTCGACCTTCTTCTGGATTTCGCGGTCGTGAGCGCGTTCCGGATCGAGCCAGAAGATTGCCGGAGTGTTCGAGAGGCGGGCGCGCGTTACAGCGAGCTTCACCCAGTCACGCACCGGAGCGTCCTTGGCCTGGCACATGCGGAAGATATCGCCAGCAGCGACTTCCTGCTGCAAGAGGACTTCGCCCTTGCTGTTCACAGCGCGAATGACGCCCTTGCCCTTAGCGACAAACGTCTTGTCGTGGCTGCCGTATTCTTCGGCACCCTGAGCCATGAGGCCCACGTTCGGCACAGTACCCATCGTCTTCGGGTCGAATGCGCCGTTCTGCTTGCAGAATTCAATCGTTTCATCGTAGATACCAGCGTAGCAGCGGTCCGGGATGCAGGCGACAACTTCTTGCAGCTTACCTTCCTTGTTCCACATGCAGCCGGAATTGCGGATCATAGCCGGCATCGAAGCGTCGATAATCACGTCACTCGGCACGTGCAAATTCGTAATGCCCTTGGCAGAATCGACCATGGCGAGATCCGGACCTGCGGCGAGTGCGGCGTCGATAGCAGCCTTGACTTCGGCTTCCTTGGCATTGC
>CAMJNF010000122.1 GCA_946407235.1 uncultured Fibrobacter sp.
GCGAACTTGTCTACAAGAACGCCAAGGCTGAACTCTGCGGCCGCCGCAAGTTCGGCCTCATCAAGTACGTGATGGCCCTCATGAACGGCGCCCGCCTCGGCATTGCCGCACAGTCCGTGGGCATCAGCCAGATGGCTTACAACGAAGCTCTCGCCTACGCTAAGGACCGTAAGCAGTTCGGTCAGGCTATCGTGAACTTCCCCGCCGTCTACGAAATGATCTCGAACATCAAGGCTCGCCTCGATGCAGGCCGCGCCCTCTTGTACCAGACAGCTCGTTACGTCGATATCTACAAGTGCCTCGAAGACATCGAACGCACCCGCAAGCTCACCGACGACGAAAAGAAGGAACTCAAGCTTTACCAGAAGCTCGCTTCCGCTTGCACGCCGCTCGCCAAGGGCATGAACTCCGAATACGCAAACCAGAACAGCTACGACTGTATCCAGGTTCACGGCGGTTCGGGCTACATGCTTGAATACGCTTGCCAGCGCCTCTACCGCGACGCTCGTATCACCTCCATTTACGAAGGTACGACGCAGCTCCAGACGGTTGCAGCACTCCCGCACATCACTACCGGCAGCTACGGCCTCATGCTCGAAGAACTCGAAGCTATGGACGTTCGCCCGGAATACGAAAGCCTCAAGGCTCGCGCCAAGGCTATGGACGAAAAGTACAACGAAGCTATTGAATACGTGAAGTCCGTTGAAAACAACGAATTCACTGACCTTTGCAGCCGTCACTTGTACGAACTCGCCGCCAACTGCGTGATGACCCAGTTGCTCCTCCGCGACGCCACCAAGGCACCGGAACTGTTCGACAAGAGCATGAAGGTGTACTTGAACCTCGCCGAAGCCGAAGTCGCAAAGCACTACAACTTTGTGAAGAGCGTGGATGTGGAAGCGATTGAGAGCTATAAGAAAAATGCGTAAGGAGAGAGTCGCGCCCAAGCTTGCTTGGGCATGACCGAACCTAGCATTTTGTACTTGAGCGAAGCGAAAGTACAACTAGTTCTTAAATCAATAAAAGTATTCAGCCCCGGCTCATACGAGTCGGGGCTATTTCGTAAATACCATTTTTTCCTTCAATGAATTTGATTTCAGCAACTAGCGATTTACTCCAGATTTTTCACAATTCGCGGCGTTACCCATAAAAAAGTAAACATATTCTCAATATTTTTTGCATAATCATTTTTTACTTGATCAGAAAAATCTATTTTGCATGTACATATAAAAAAACGAGTTGATATGAAGATAACAAGTTACAAGCAAATATTAATTTGCGGCACATTTGCCATGACCGCTATGCTTACCGCATGCAGCGACAGCAGCAACGATTCAAACGCAGTCACAGCACCGGAAGCAGAATCCAATCTTCTGATAGACCCTCGAGACGGTCAAACATACAAAACCGTGACCATCGGAACACAAACGTGGATGGCCGAAAATCTAAACTTGCGTTATATTCAGCCAACAAGTTCATTAGACTCCAGCAGTGTCTGCTTAAACGATTCCACCGAATATTGCGACAAATACGGACGACTTTATTTATGGAGCGCCGCAATGGACAGTATAGGAATGTATTCTTCGGATGGACTCGGATGCGGTTCTGTAACGGCCTGTTCACCGAAATATCCCGTGCAAGGCATCTGCCCCGATGGTTGGCACATACCGTCAAGGGATGAGTACAAAATCTTAATAGAGTATGTCGGCGGAGATTCCATTGCCTCAATTAAGCTCAAATCCCAAAACGGCTGGAGCGAAAAAATTGAAGCAACAGATGATTACGGTTTTTCTGTTCTTCCAAGCTCCACTCTTTTCTCTGACGGTTCTTACGGAGAAGAAAGCTACGCTTATTTATGGACGTCAACGACATTCAGCCATGGACAAGCATACGCCTACAATTTTAGGAAAAACGGACAACTGGTTTCAATTGATTTTTTAGAAGATTCTTTCTATTCCATCCGCTGCATCAAAAATAGCGAACAAAACAACAATCCTTTATCCAGCGAGACAGAAATTCCTTCGAGTTCTTCAACAACAATCATTCCTCCATGCAAAACAGAAAATGAAGACAAATGCACATACGGAGAATTAACAGACGAGCGCGATGGCAAAACCTATAAAACCGTAACGATCGGTACACAAACGTGGATGGCCGAAAATCTCAGATATCATGTATCTGGCGCCTGCAGTATCGATTATGACTATTGTAGGGAATACGGCATTTACTACACATGGGCCGACGCCATGGATAGCGTAGGAAAATTCTCAGAATCAGGAAAAGGCTGCGGGAACAGCGTCATATGCACTCCCTCATATCCAGTCCGAGGAATTTGTCCTGAAGGTTGGCACATTCCCACATCGGAGGAATTTACAACATTATTCAATGCGGCGGGCAGCCTTTCCACATCAAACTATGCTCTGAAAACCGCCACCGAATGGGAAAACAACGGAAACGGAGCTGACGCCTATGGTTTTTCTGTACGTCCCGCAGGACGGTATATTCCAAAGTTGTTTAATGAAAAGGCTCATTTCGACGGAGTCGGGACTCAATCCAACATCTGGACATCATCGATTGTAACCAATTATTCATCCACAACTACGGCAACGGCTATATTATTCAAAGCGAACAACAATACAGAAGTCATATATGGATATGGCTATAGGTATGATGGATACTCAATACGTTGTATAAAAGACGAATAAATTCCAGTAACAGTTCAGAAAACTGGATATTCTACAATTGATGTTTACATAAAAAAACTGGCCGCCCCGCGAGGGATGACCAATTTTTAACTTATTCAGTAAGGAGATTCCCGCTCGGAGGCGGGAATGACAGTCGCGGGAAGTTTCCTTCCTACCGCCTACTGTCTACTGCCTACTAATTAGTTACCGCGTTCGAAGCGGATGAAGTTCACGACCTTCAAGCTGGTAAGGCCGAGCTGCTTGGCAACGACTTCCTGGAGGTAGTCCTTGACAGAGAGCTTCTTCGGGTTCTTTTCGGACATGAAGAATTCCTGGTCTTCGAGAACGATTTCCTTGAGCACCTTGGCGACGCGGCCGTCAATCTGGCGCTGCAGGAATTCGGGCTTCGGAGCCTTGCCGGAAGCTTCGATCTGAGCCTTGGCAATTTCCTTTTCCTTTTCGATCGTTTCAGCCGGAACTGCAGCATCGTTCAAAGCAACCGGAGCGAATGCAGCGGCCTGCATAGCGATGTCCTTAGCAGCCTGCTTGAGAGCAGCTTCGTCAGCAGAGCCTTCGAAAGCGAGTTCAGTGATAACACCGATCTTGCCCTTCATGTGGCTGTAAACGCCAAACACGGAGTTCGGGACCTTCTTGATTTCTGCAAACTTGCGGAAGTCAATGTTTTCCTGAATCTTCACGAGGACGTCCTGGAGGCGGTCATTGATCTTGACGCCATCGACGACAGCGTTCTTGAGATCTTCGACGGAAGCGATTGCCTGAGTTTCGACAGCCTTGGTAGCAAGGGCAGCGAGGGCAACGAAGTCATCGTTGTTGGAAACCGGTTCAGTTTCGCAGGTGAGTTCGAAAGCAGCAGCCTTTTCTGCGGTTTCGATAAGATAGACGCGGCCTTCCTTAGCAGCCTTGTCTGCGCGCTTTGCAGCAACAGCAGCACCCTGCTTGCGGAGGAGTTCCAAAGCCTTTTCCATATCGCCGTCAGTTTCGGTGAGTGCCTTCTTGCACTGCATCATGCCGACGCCAGTCTTCTGGCGGAGTTCGTTAACGAGGGAAGCGGTAATCTGCATATTACTTGTCCTCACCGTTGTCGAACTTCTTCACTTCTTCCTTGGATTCCTTCTTTTCAGCAGCGACGCGCGGCTTGACGTTAGCAGCGATGTAGTCCACAATGAGCTTGAGGGACTTCACAGCGTCGTCGTTTGCCGGAATCGGGTAGTCCACGAGGGTCGGATCGACGTTCGTGTCGCAGATGCCGATGATAGGAATGTGGAGACGGCGAGCTTCAGCAACAGCGATCTTTTCGTGAGCGAGGTCGGTCACGACGAGAAGGCCCGGGAGGTTCACCATTTCGCGGATACCACCGAACACGTCGAGGAGCTTGGCGCGTTCACGATTCTTGTCGAGGACTTCCTTCTTGGAGAGAGCCTGGAAGGTGCCGTCCTGTTCCATAGCGTCGATCTTGTCGATCTTCTTGATGGACTTGCGGACAGTCTGGAAGTTCGTGAGCATACCGCCCAACCAACGGTTGGTGACGGAGAACTGGTTGCAGGTAGCAGCAGCGTCGAGCACGCACTGACGTGCAGTCGGCTTCGTGCCAACGAAGAGCACGGTCTTGCCAGATTCAGAAATCTTGGCAGCGGCCTTGGCGGCTTCTTCGAGGAGGTCACGGGTCTTGGAGAGGTTGAGAACGTAGATGCCGTTCTTTTCTGCCAAGATGTACGGTTTCATTTTCGGATTCCAGCGCTGAGTCTGGTGACCAAAGTGGGAGCCTGCAGCAAGCAGATCTTCGACGGAAGGCAAATTAGCCATAGTATATTTTCCTTTTCGGTTGTTACTACCCGGACTGCAATTAAGCCACAAAGCGAAGTTCAACATTAGTTATGCTCCGCCACCGAAGCGACTCTTGCAAGCCGGTGATTGTTTATGCCCAGGCGATATTGTCTGAGCTAGCGCAAATTTAGAAATTTAAGTGGTTAGTGGCTAGTAGGCAGTGGTTAGGAAATGCAGGAAAAGGTGGTTTTTGGGGGTAGGAAGTGCGCAAAAATACGCTTTTTATTTTATTGGAGGGGGACGCCTCCCCCTGATTGCAGCCCCATGTCATCCCCGCGAAAGCGGGGATCTCCATTGGTCTTACATCACCCCCACGAGCGGGGAGTTCCCCGCAACGCCCCCACTACTTTTTCAAGAATTCCAAAATTTTCGAGCGGTAATCCGGGGCTTCGTCGTAGGCAGCATGGCCATAGTTCTCGTAAACGTAGAGTTCCACCGGCGTGCCATTTTGCTTTAGCACATCCGCAATTTCGCGCGAGGCGATTACGCCCAAGACCTGGTCGAGTTCAGCGCCCAAAATGAATGTCGGGCACTTGAGTTTCGAAAGGGCGTCGTACGCTTCGAACGCAAGGCAGGCGCGGGCAAGCACGCAGAAGCGTTTCATGTCCTGTTCCGTTGCATTCGTGTTCATGCGCATCAAACTCTTTTTGTACTTGCGGATTGTCTCGGCAGAAAAAACTTTATCTATAAAATTCGAACAAAGCGATTCGATATCACCGGCATCGGCAAGGCGTTTCCATTCCGTCATCACCGCACGGGACATATCGTTCAAGCGGGAAGCGCTGCAACCAAGCACCAAGCGTTCGACTTTTTGCGGGAACTGTTCCGCAATAAGCTGCGCGATCATGCCCCCTTGCGAAATACCAATCATGCAAGCACGTTCAACGCCCACAGCCGACATCGCTTCTGCGGTATCCGCGGCCATTTCTTCCATCAAGTACGATTCACCAAAATTTTTCTTGCGATCGAACAAGTAAACCGTAAAATCATCGGCAAATATTTTATATGAATCCGCCACCATCGAGGCGATGCCCATAGTGCTTTTCAGGCTCATACCCGGAAGCAAGACAAGCGGGCGCGCGCCCGTGCCAAACTTGAGGTAATCCATTTCAAAACGGTCAGTCTTTACGGTCTGTACTGTATATTCAATCATATTGCAAAGATACTATAATTTTAAAGTTTTAAGATAAGCCTTTTGCTCGTCGGTAATGCGATAACTTTCGATTGCCTTTTGGATCGTCTTGTTATGAGTCCAATCGTCGAGTACACGTTTTTCAACATACGGAAGTGTCGCTTCATACTGCTTGGCAAGCGCTGTTGCAAAGAACCACGCCACCATCATGTTCAAGTAATATTCCTCGCTGCGAATTTTCGAAACCCACTTTAAAAATTTCGGATCAAAATCATCGTCCAGAAAAAAAGACATCAGCGTCTCGACACCAAAGCGGACAGTGTAAACGTCCGTTACGGGAGCACTCATCCAGCGCTGAACATCTTTCAAAAGTTTTTCGCGATTCGTGGCCTTCGCAAAAACTTTCGGGCGCATCTGGTCGCAAGTCGCCCAGTTATCCACAAACGGCAAGAACGAGTCGATGTGCGATACACACTCATCATAATCTTTAATTAAAGACAAAATAAACGCATGAATTTGATTTTCGTCGTAATATTTATGCGGAAGTGCTGACAAGAATTTTTCCACATCGGGGTGATTTGCAAATTCCTTCGCAATTGCACGCAAGTCGGGTGTGCGCACGCCGATAATCGACTTTGCATCCGTCGTCGGGATCAACTTGCTATGGAAAGCCTTGAACTTTAAATCCTGTTTTGCAAAAAGTGCTTTTTGGATATCATTAACAATTGCCATAGTTACCCTCATCACTTACAATTTAATTCTTTTCGATCGGTTGGTCCCAAGGAAAATCTACAACATTCGAATCAGGGGGGTCTACAGGAATCACAACTTCGCCAGGGAATTTGCCAGAATCCGTAAACAGCCAAAAAACAGGAAAAACGAGAGCAAAGCAGAAACTCACAACCATCTTGTTTTTTTCACTTTCTTCCCTAAGTTCCTTCTTAGTCTTATGATAGTGCCAATCATATTCATCATCATGGCTATGGTCAATTTCTTTTTTGACTCTGTACGTATAAGTAGAACCGTAAACAATGCCATCCTTTTTCGCCTCTAGGTACATTTCACTTTCCGCCGTACCTTCAATCGTGCAGTTTTCACTAGAAGCGCACATCAATTCGCCATTTCTATAAATGGAATAATCACCGCCACCATCCGAAACCCGGACATTCACGTTAGTGGCGCAACCGACAAGCCAAAGCGAAATTACGAATAAAACAGAACAAAATCTCATACGCCAAACTTCACTCCAACAGAAAATCCATGAACAACTCCTTTCGAGCCATCAAGGATATTTTTCATTTTACAAAATTCTCTGAAATAGCGAGATTCCAACATAATATGGACTTCATTTTTCAATTTAATCGAAAGTCCCAATTCCACAAAATATCCCGGAGTCCAAACGGATTCGCTTTCCGTTTTTTCTTCTTTTAGACCATATCTGTTTTCAAACTCTGTCTTGACTTCCGTTGAGACAAGCCCGCCATTAATACCGGCTCCCAAATACGGGACCACAAAACGATGACCGAACATATACGCTACAGAAAACGAAGCTCCTAGTACGGAACCATACACTCCCTTGGGATGAGAGCCAAGAAAAGCGATATTCAAGCTCGTCGCCATCTTAACAGGCCCCATCAAGAACTGGGCAAACGGTTCATAATTGTAGTCCACAAAATTCACAGGGCCAATCATTCCAATCACCCCAAAGCCAAAGCCCCAAAACCATTCCGTCAAGAGCTTATCCATTTCTTGAGCAACATAACTTACAATAGGAACGAACCTCTCCGGAGAATAAGCGATGCGCCCATAAGACCACACGACTTCGCCATCAGGGTTTTGCTTTTCATAAATGACCGCGACACCCTTTTCTTTGCGAATCAGTTTTATTTGCAACAAGTAATCGCAATCAGACTTATTGGAGACAACCTCATCACCTTCAAGTGCAACAAATTCCCTTGTTAAATAGATAATTTTTTCAGTATAGTCTTCGTGAACGCCATCCAACTGCACCGGCAATATGTAATACGATGTTTTGGCCCACAAAAAAGAAGTGAACGAAACAAAAACCAACAGAAAAATACGAATAAAATTCATAAAAAACGCCAACTCGTAATCAATTTATCTCAATATAGATAAAACGTATTCCAGGGAAAATATCAAGTTCCCTCTTTTTACTTAGAACGACTCTTTTAACTATGGATCAAATATTCCAATTCTCAGAAAAGATAGCGAGAACAGAAAGCTCACATAAGGATTCTTTTTTTCGAAAAAATAACCAACTTCAACATTCAATATAAATATCAGATCCAAACGGGCTGAAACACCATAGTCTAATCCCGTCGACGAGAACCATCCCACTTGAGGGCCAACAGAAATGCCGAAAAGAGGGCGCAGATACTGAATATTCGGATGGAGCAATACACCATATTCATGATCTATGTAATCATAGACATACCTAGTACGGATAGACCATATCAATGCATCATTTGGAGCCCACAGACCTTCTACATTCCCTGGGCGTTTCTGCACATAGATTAAACTTAAAGGAGATCCCCATTCCACACCAGCCATGAACATACTTCCACCACCAATTTCAAATCCAATTGGCATCGGTATATAATCTGTAGCTTTTTTCTTGGGAGTGTAAACAGAATCAGTTTCGGCCAGGGCATAACCCGGCAAGAGCAACGCCAAAACGAGAATTATGTTCCTGACAAATTTCATTTACTATTTCTTGTCATGGACCAACGACAACAGCAAATTAAAAAGTCTTTCACCGATAAAGCGGTTCATACCCCTAAGCATAGTAACACTTTGATCAATTTCATCTGCAGTAAGCAACTTTTTCTGATATGCGGCAAAGAGGATGCCTATGCTTCCGGTAATCGTCAGTTTCATGCTCTCGGCTACAACACGGCCCTTGCTTTCATCAATCAGCAAAAGACTCGGTTGCT
>CAMJNF010000123.1 GCA_946407235.1 uncultured Fibrobacter sp.
TGCCCGTTCCCGGCACATCCTCGATAAGCACGTGACCATCGGCAAGGAGCGCCATCACCAAAAGCTCTACCGCCTCGGATTTTCCGAGCAGCACCCCATTTAAAGACTGTATAAGATTTTTAACCATAACTATAATATATATAGTTATTGGTCAAAGATCGTTAGTCAAGGGTTTTTGATCAAGGGTAGATACAGCGGACAGAAACAGAGTAATTCTTGAGATCACTAGACATTTCTGCTTTCTTATAGTCATATTCCATCTTTACAGAACGTACAAAACTAGTTCCGCTATCGGTAGAACTCCAAAAAACAGCACTATGGCCCTCTTTGAAATACTCTCCCTCATGAGAATACCCTGCAGGCAACGCCGAGAAACCGTAGGTATCCTCGCCATTTTCTCCACGAGGCCAAACACTCTTAGCCTTGAGTTTTGTGGCCGCAACAGAAGCACCACCAACTTCATTGAGCAAATAAACCCAGTCATCATAGCTGGGCAAGCGCCAACCGCTTGGGCAAGCGATCTTTGCAGCAGCCCATGTATAATAACGGCCATACATCTTGCAATCTGCATCCTTTTCCACATTGCAAATGCTGTTCGACGTTTTGTAGTTGAGATTCTGCGCCATCCATGTCTGGTTGCCAATGATTGCAGTCCTGTAAGTTTGACCATCGCGCGGGTCGGTAAAGCTTCCTACGATGGCGGTCGACGGCAAGTTAGACGGATCAAAAGTCTGCTGTTTGGACCATTCTTCATAATCCTCGTCAATCATCCCTTCATAGTCTGTACATGCTGTCAGAAGAAGAACTGAACAGAGGAGAGCGAACAATCCAGAAACATTTCCAAACCTAAATTCCAAATTTTGATTTCCAATTTTCATCACCGCCTCCTAGAAAAAGAAACCAAAACCGATGCCCGCAGCACCAATGATAGACAAGGCTATTCCAACACCGCGCTTGATCTGTCCACTGTGAGCTTCATCCTTGTTGGACTTGTACTCTTCAACGCTGTTGAAACCAGACTCATGAGCAACCTTAGCCTCCGTATTCCCAACCACAGCAAGCACGATACCCGTTGTAAGTAACGTGCTACCGCCGATGATGGCCCCCCAACGAAGCCAAGCCGAAGCAGCTCTGTTTTTCACGGCAGGCACCTCGCCGATAGGCTTAGAAGACCGCTGAACCTTTTTCCCTTCCATTTCAATGGGAGTTGAATTAAGATTCACTTTACCCACACGAATTTCTTCGCGAACATCGCCAATGCCACCAGCGCCATTATTCACCCGACGTCCCCCAAACTTGGGAGATGACGAAGGATCATCGCCTTTCACCTTGCGGAAGAATTCAGGAGCGCTCTTCTTTATTTCTTTCAAAAGTTCTTCCACGTTCGCGCCATGCCCGTTGAAACTTGCAACAAGTTTGCTCCCAGCCGTCTCGTAGATTTCAGCCGAAATCGTGAGCTTCGAACCGAATTTTCCCACGCGGGCCTGGCAAACGTAATCGGCCGCAATATTCCTTCCTGTTTCCGCAAGACAACTGCCTTCGCAATCTTCGATAGCTTTCCCCGGCGGGAGCATCACGTTGATGTTTTCGCGAGTCATGATGGTAAAGTTCTGCGAAGCAGGGAGTTCCTTCACCGCCTCTTCACGCAGCACATTTGTAAGGTACTGCCGGTCAGACAAGGACACCTTCTTTTTCAAATCCAAATCAACGCCGGTTTCGAGCACCGCGACATGCGCAGCCATTGCACTCGAAACACAAATCAACAAGAAGAAAAGAGTATTCAATAGATGCTTCATAATCATCTGCTTCTATAAATTTGACGAATGTTAAACAGACAAACTATTCAGAGAACGTGAACGGAATAGTCACGGTCGTATTGCCCTTCGTCACCTTTCCAAAGGTCCACGTGCTCACAGCCATCTTGATGATTTCATCAAAGTTGCTGTCGCCAGTATTCGAATCCACGACAGAAATTGCAATGATATCGCCATCAGGCGCAATGGTGAACTTCAACGAAACCTTACCCTGCAATTTTTTGTTTTTCTTGCGATATTGGTCGTAAATCTTTTGAAGATCTGGAGTACGCTGTTTGACAACTTGATCTATGTCGCCGCTTGTGCGTACGGAGGTTTCGTCCTCGCTATCGAAGTTGCTTTCGAAGCCTACGAACAAAGGAGCCCAGTAAGCGGAGTAAATATCATCAACCTTGACATAAGGCACTTCATTACCGCCTTTCCAAGCTTTGTACTTCGTCACCTTGATAGTACAATTATTATCATCTCCCGTCACATCGATGTAATAGCGGTGCGATATCGAGCCGACCACACCATATCCCGCATAAATGGCGACCAAATGTTTTTCCGTGACAATCTTACCTTCTACAGGATCAGCCTTGGTGAGTTCCACACCTCTATCCCTGAAAGTCACCTGAACCGCATTGTAACAAACATTGCGAGGTTGATTATAGCTCCTTGTAAGATACTGGTCGTAGAGGGCAGGATCGTTCAATTGCATGGTCTTTGCACACCCAGAAAGAAGGGCTAGTATGGATACAAATCCTGCAATAAAAAGTGTCTTTTTCATATGGTCTCCTTTTTTTATTTTCCGTAATATAAAAAAAAGAGAAACGAAATTTTCCCCCGACAGATACGCAAACTTTACTTTGCGCATACAAATACAACTGAATTAAACGCTCGTAAAAAAAATATTAACTAGAAATTTCAATTATCTGTAAATATTATCTCTTTCGCATACAAAATCGACGAACAACCTGACGCAAAACGCGGAGGCCATACGTCACCACGTTCAAATTTGATTTTTCACCGGCATAACGCGTGGGAATCGGAAGTTCTGCAATCGCAAAATGGCAAGCATCCGCAATAGAAATGAGTTCCAAATCAACATCAAACGATGGACTCAAGCGATTCAAATCGATGGTTTTCAAGAATCGCGACGAATACACGATAAAGCCACTGTGACGGTCCGTAAGTTTCACGCGGAATACCAAATTTTCAAGTGCAGTGAGGAACGCGCCGCCAATCCGCTTGTACAAAGGCATGTTGCCAGCCTTTGCGCTACCGGCCACCGCATGTCGCGAACCTTGCAACAAATCAAGATTGCAGTTTTCCATTTCATCAAAGAACGCGCCCAACATTTCAGCAGGATACTGACCGTCACCATGCAAGCAAGCGATAAACGCAGCCCCCGAAGCCAAGCCTTCGGCTATTCCTTTTTTGACAACGGCTCCATAACCGCTATTTTGTTCAAACTTCAAATATTCAAAATGAGATTCGAGGTCGCGCGCATTTTCCGCGCATTCCGTATTTTCCGCGCCACTCGACATAAAGCGTTCAAACGCCTGCGCCGTTCCATCACGCGAGCCATCGTCAATGACAAGCACATGCGAACGAGCTAAAACGGATTCATCAATTCTCGAAAGAACTTCGCCAAGAGTCTTTTCTACGTTGTACGCCGGAACGAAGATGAAGTAATCATTGGTCATATTAATAGGCAAAATGCAGTAGACAAAGATTATCTTTCGTCTCTAGTCTCTCGTCTTTCGTCTAAACTACTATAATGTCCGACAAACCACGTCAACGACTCGCGCAGCACCACATCAATCGGGGTCTTTGCCTTAAAGCCAAGCAGGCGTTTCGCCTTTTCGACCGACGGCAAACGACGCATGGAATCCTCGTAACCTTCGCCGTAATATTCCACCCCCGACACAACTTCGGGCTCAGGAATTGTATCAATACTTACGCCTTTAATTTCTGCAAAAATCTTGCGCATTTTATTGGCGAGCTCTGCAATCGTAAGCTCGTTATCTGGATTCCCGATATTGAACGCTTGCGACAGCGGCGATTTACCCGCGGCATTTTCAGCGACACTCCCTGCTAGTCCAGTTTCAAACAAAGCGAACATAAAATCGACGGCATCAAAGACACTCGTAAAACTGCGCTTGGCGACACCGCCATTCACAAGCTTGAGAGGTTCGCCACGAACAAGCGCCGTCGAGAAATTCGCAAGCACACGCGGAATGCCCGAGCCATCGATGCCCGGCATAAAATCCATATACGGTCCAACAAAGTTGAACGGTCGAACCACGGTCCACTTTAAATTCTTGAGGCCCGCAATATAACGCTCCGTCAAGAGCTTTGCGGTCGCATAGCTCCAGCGGCTCGCTGTCACCGGCCCAAACGTAAGCTCGGATTCATCTTCAACAAGCAAACCCGAATCTGCCGACGTACGTCCATAAATCTCGGACGTCGAAAAATGAATCAGCCAGGAGCCGGATTTTGCACAAGCATCCGCCAACGCCGCCGGATGGTCGTAATTACTGCGAATCACCTCCGGAGCTTCAGCCATGTAACGGCTCGGAGTGCAAATCGCCGCAAGATTCACGACAATAGGATATTTTGCAATTCGTTCAACGACACTTTTATCGGCCAGGTCAGCCACCATAAACTCGCAACGTTCATCGCTAAGCCTATGCTGAATCCTGTAAAAATCCAAATCAACGCCAAAAACGCGCCACTGCGTGCGCGTCAAAATAGCATCTAGAAGGTGACAACCAATAAAACCACCGCAACCGACAATGGCTACGGTGATACTAGAATCGTTGAACAGTAAGTTCATTACTTAACAATGAAGAGAGCGGAGTTGTTGCCCTGATTCTGCAAGTTGTACGGAGCAACGCGAATAATACCATGCATGGTCGGTTCAACACCCAAATCTGCAGAGAGCTTGACCTTCACTTCGTTACAAGTCTTGCCATCCATGACAGCGTCATAAGCTTCATCGAGCAAATCAAAACCTTGATCAGAAGTTCCATTCTTGAAGATGATGCGGTAGCCATTGTCTTCGACATCTGTTCCGAAAACAACCGTAATTTCATCACCAACCTTGAAGGTTTCGCTAATAGTCGGATAAACAACCTTAACGCCACCCTTCACAGAACAGTCGTAAGTCGGCTTGGCCGGAGCTGCCGGAGAATCATCATCGTCACCGCAAGCAAAAAAAGCAAGGGAGCTAGCCAAAATCAAAGCATGTGAAAACTTCATAAAATCCTCTTCTCAAGTTTGTTGTTTCCTGTTTAATATACAAATTTAAGCCATAAGGAAAAGTGACAAAACATAAAAAGCTCGGCGAAAACGGAGACGCAACGCCCATCACATTGCCCATTTGAGTAGTTTACGAGTGTATCTGAATTTTTTACAATTCGACAAATTTTAAAACACGCCCCAAAAGGACCAGTTTATGGGAAAAAAGTTACTTTCAATCGCCATTGCTGCAATTTTCGCCATCCCCACCTTCGCACAAGACATCATTATCTTGAAAAACGGCTCCAGCGTTGATGGCAAAGTCATTGAAATCGATGAGAATTCTGTTCGATACAAAAAGCAAAACAATCCCGACGGTCCTACGTATTCCGTAAAGAAAGAATCCGTCAACGAAATTCGCTATAAGAACGGAACCAAAGAAATCCTCAATCAGGCAAAACCCACCTCCCCCGCCAAGAATCCCAATTCACTTTGGTGGACAAAAGCAAGAGAAACAAAGCTCGGATTCTGGATGGACCCGCTTGGTTTGGCACAATGGGGCCCGATGGTCGGTGTCGTGATTCGCATGGGAACTAATTTTGATATTAAGGCCCACGTGAGATATTATAATTGTGAATTTCCTCTCAACAAAGAAACGTACTCCGATTACTACCACAGCTATTACGATTATTACGGAGATTACCGTTATGGATATGCCGATTTTGACCAAGGTTTCGGATTTGGTTTAGAATTCAGCAAATTATTCGCCACAACGCACGGAAACTGGCATGCAGGTTTCCTCGCTGAAATTGCAACAATGCAAGTCGATGGTTCTTATGGGATTGACTTTAGATATAAAGACAAGTATTCTCGAAACTCTGATTCCTACAATTATAACAACTATGACTACGATTACAATAGTGCAGGAACGCTGCTCAGCTTGCCAGTCTCCCAATACACGTTCGCCGTGACAGGAGGTTACACATTACGCTTCCATAACAGATTTTTCATAGACTTTTCTCTCCAAACAGGGGTGACACTTCAAATCTTAGAAGATACGGAACCATTCTTTTATGCAGATGCTAGCTTAAAGCTCGGTATCGAACTCTAAAAAAATGCGCGCCACAATTTAATTAGGCGCATCAAGTACAAAAAGCGCCCGCTCAGTTCACTCCGAGCGGGCTTAAATTTTTTCGTCATCACATCGTGCAGTCTAATCTTGCACGTCATTCTCGCGAAGGCGAGAATCTATGGATTCTATCGGGGCATAGCCCCTCCAGAATGACATTCAGGCGCAACCTTAGTCTTTCAGCAATTCGGGATGCTTTTCGGCGATGCGGCGGGCAAGGTACACAAACGGAGTGTCCATAAGCGATGTCACGATGAAAATGCCGTAGCCGAAGATCAAGATTTCACCAATCGTATTCCACGGAAACACGCCAGCGAACGCAAGCAGGTTGAACACGACCACGTTAATCAGCTGGCTCACCAGCGTAGAGCCATTGTTGCGTAACCACAAATAACGCTTTTTGCTGCCAAACTTTTTTTCGGTCCATTTCCACACAGCGTGGTATGCCCACACATCGTACATTTCGCAAACGGCATATGCAAACAAACTCGCAAGCATCACACGAGGCGTATTCGAAAAGACCGTGCGGATCGGTTCTGCCATCGTATCGCCCTCGGCGGGGATGTACAAAAACCAGCTCTGCGAAATGAGAATGAACGTGACATTTGCAAGGATGCCGATTTTGACGCAGCGGCTTGCTTCTTTTTTGCCAAAGACTTCGCTCATGATGTCGGTCGCAAGGAACGAAGAAGCAAAGATGACATTGCCGAGCGTTGTGTCAAGCCCAAAGGCATGCACGAGGATGAGCACTTCGATATTTGCTGCAATCGTGCAAATGACGGTCCAAGCAAAAATGCCCTGCTTGCCGAAGAAGCGGAAGAAAGCGACAAGGCCACCGAAGAACACGAAGATGGAGGCGATAAGGATAAGTTCGTTTTGCATTGTAGGGTTTAGGTTGTAGGTATTAGGGGTTAGGAAAGTAAGGCGGCATCGCCGCATTTTTAAAACGCTCTTGATACTTAAAATATTACCTAATACCTGTTACCTCTTCTATCAATCGCAGCGAACAGGCGCGTCTTGGCGAGGGCTTCGAACTCGGTACCCGGTTTGCCGTAGTTCGCGAACGGGTAAAGCGAAATGCCTCCGCGCGGCATAAAGATCCCTTCGACTTCAATGTACTTCGGGTCCAAAAGTTTCACCAAGTCCTTCATGATGATGTTCACGCAGTCTTCGTGGAAATCCCCGTGATTGCGGAACGAGAACATGTAAAGCTTGAGCGACTTGGATTCCACCAAGAACTGGTCCGGAATGTAGTTGATCTTGATTTCGGCAAAGTCCGGCTGGCCCGTTTTAGGGCACAGGCTCGTGAATTCCGGGCAGTTGAAGGTGACCATGTAGTCGTTACCCGGATGCTTGTTCGGGAACTTTTCGAGCACTTCAGGACTGTACGTAGTCTTGTACTGGGTCTTGTTGTTGCCAAGCAGCGTTACGCCTTCGAGTTCAGCTTCTGAACGCATATTGTCTCCTAGTTTTGGTTTATAGGTCTGCAGAAATTCGAAAATTGCCGCAGCCTAAGGTCAGGATGGTTTCGAACTGACCGTTCTAGATGCAAAGATAGAAAAAGAATGCAACGCAATCTTCCGCGCAAATCAAAACGCGAGAGCATTCACCCAATAACAGATCGCGGTAATCACCGAAAGCGGTGTCATCACGAGTTTTTCCTTCTTGCTTTTCGAAAACATATTTCCGAAACAGTTCAGCGTCAAATAAACCGCAAAGACTATCCCAATAATCTTGGTCACATTATGAGAAAACCAAAGAGGCATAATATGGCCTAACTGCAAAAGCACAATAGCAAAGAACACTTGCAACAGCAACTGCGCCGAAAGAAGCAATCTCAACTTTCCCGTAAAAGCTTTAAACTTGCCGCCCATCGTAAACGCTCCCAGCGGAGCCCCGAAAATCAAGGCGATACTCATTACAACAGCAAGCATTAACAGAACAGCACCGATTATTGCGGTCATGGTAACCCTCCGAAAAAACTACTCTAAATATAATTTCAAAAAGTCCAGAAAAGACAATGACGGGTTTGTTTTAGTTATATGTCCATAGATGTTTTGTCAATAAAAAGATGCACTCCAACCATCAATATTCTTATCGATTTTGGGTAGTTTTATTATTGCGTGCTGTAGCCATCAAAAATTAGGGGTTGTCATGAATAAAGTTTCAACGATATTTAGGGTATTTTCAATAGCCCTTGCTGCATCGACATTTTCGTTTGCAAGCGTAGGCATAGCCGACGGAGCTGCCAAATTCTTGGGCAACACAACCACTTTGGGCGAAATTCCCGATAATTTTGGTACTTACTGGAACCAGATTACTGCCGAGAACGGGTGCGTTTGGGGCTATGTCGAAA
>CAMJNF010000124.1 GCA_946407235.1 uncultured Fibrobacter sp.
ACTCCAAAAAAAGATGCTTTTTGGAAAATAAATAAAGTTTTTGCTAAAAATTCGCTGTTTTGCAAAATTACGTTTACGTTTACAAACTATTACATAGGTTTCGCACAATTCAACAGCTTATTAACAATGTGATAACCGCCACAGATTTTCTAAAGCCTTCCAACCCGCATCTCCGACATTTTCTGAAAAATCATTCACGAACATCGCGATGTGCGACTTGATGACTTCTTCATCATCAATTTGAGCTTTTTCGACAATAAAAGGCGTCACCGGATTCTTCCTTTGGCGGGCAATTTGCAAACTGCGACGGATCTCCCGCTCGACATTTTCGATGGTCGAAAAGCCGAGTTCCTTTTTGGCAACCGCAATTCCAAGCGGAATCGGAGAACCCGTCTCCTGTTCCCAAAAGGCGCCCAAATCTTGCAAAAGATGGAGGCCATCGCGCTTCCACGTAAAGCGGTGCTCGTGAATCGTTACGCCCTGAAGGGTATTCTTGTTCAAGAGACCCTGATAGACCTCGTTAAACAGCGCGTAATCGAGTTTTGGGGTGCTTTTGAACTTGTGGGAGTACCAGAACTTGAAAAGGAGCGCTGCGGTCGTATTTGCGCCCGGAAGAGTCGTCGAAAGTTCAGAATTGAACGTATTGGATTCCGAGGAAAGCAAAAGAGGGCCACAACCATACCCGATGGCGCCCCCGCAACCGAGGCAGCGGTAGGTTTCGCGGATTTGCGGATAGACCTGCGCACTGATTTTTGCCACGTCCAGTTCGCCTCGCAAAACCATTTCGTTGAGCGTCTGAACATCGGCATACGTAACCTTCCATTCAAACGGAGAATTTTCGAGCCCGTGGACAAGAGCCTCGTAAATGAAAGTGTCGTTCGGGCAAGTGGAAATACCGAGAGTGAGTTGCATAGGATTTAGTAGGAAGTAGACGGTAGGAAGTAGGAAGTGGTTAGAACTTAGTTGGTAGAACTTAAAGCTGCGCGGAGGGCGGAGAGGGCATCTGCGATGCGCCAGGCGGATTTATCGCGGGTAGTCGCAAAGTTGCTGACGGCACGGATTTCGTAGCAGGGAATGCAAAAGGCGTGGCAAACTGAAAAGCAGGCCGCCCCTTCCATCGATTCGACATCGACATTGAAGTTTTCGCTACGTTCTTTCGCCATGGAGGCGGTTCCCGTGCAGCAATTCACGCTGAGACCGGCAACAGGTTTTAAATTCGAAAGCCAAGCAGGAGCCCCACGCAACGGCGAAGATTCGTAAGCCTGAGCTGAAACAGTCGAATTTTGCGCATTTCCACCACCGCTGCAAACTTTGTGCCACGGCGTAAACGATCCATCACATTCGACAACGCCAAGGTCCCCTACCCTCTCAGAATCGACGCGCACCACATCGCCGACGTTTAATCCGCGGCCCGGATAGGCCCCACAAATGCCAACCAGCACCACATACGCAAAAGGCCCCTCGGCCGCAAACCGAGAGAGCAAAACCGATAAATTCGTTGCAAATTCAAGCATTCCAACGCCAAGGACAACGGCAAAGCCGCGCCCTTCGGGCAGTTCGACGATTTCGCCTAAACGGATATTGTTTTGAACAAAGGACTTGCATTCCGGAAAGACGCCAAAGAATTCCACGTTTGACGCAAAGGCAAACAAAGGAACAAAGTTGTCTTCCATCGCAAAATCCTTACTCGAGGCGTTCAACCTTTGTTGCAAGTTCGTTTTCTAATTCAGCAACACGATCGAGGCTCAAGTTCCACGGGCGTTCAACTTCGCAGCGGGCACAAGCGACTGCGGTTGCCTTCGCGAGGCAATTTTCAAAACTCAAATTCTGTTCAAAAGCATAGAGCCAGCCCGCAAAGAACGAGTCCCCAGCGCCAATATCGTTTTTCACCGTAATGGTCGGCGGCTGCAACTGGATCCCCAAGAACTTCTTTTCGACAAGGCGGAAAGCACGCACCGGAGAGTCTTCGTCGGTCACAACCAGGTTCTTGATCGGGAGGCGTTCAAGAACTGCAGTAGCGGTCATCTTCCAGAACTGCGGGCTTGACTTGACCTGCGGAATGCTCAAGCGTTCCAACAGCTTGCAGTATTCCTGCATGTTGATTTTCAGGAGATCGACTCCCTTCGCCAAAAGTTCATCAATTCCATCAATCGCATCAACAAAGATGTGCTTGTCGCTAAAATCAAGCGCATTGAACATCTTGACGTCAAAGCCTTGCGGGAAGGTTCCACACAAAGCAATGTATTGCGTAGAATCCCAATAGTCATTCAGCGTCTGCGCGAAATCATTATTCTCGGAATCGGCAAGCATCGGCGAAGGTTCCACAAGTTCCGTGGTATCGCCATTGCAGGCAATCGTTGTGCAAATTCGCGTATTTCCACGAATCCAGATCGGCATCTGCTGGATACCGCAAACCGAAAGCTCGTCAAAAATTTTCGAGCCGTGCTCGGCACCGAGGAAATGCATCAAACGAGGCGTTCCACCCAAAAGCTGCAAAACACGGCAGCAGTTGATGCCCTTGCCCGATGCGTATTCCTTGACCTTGGAAATGCGGTGCACTTCACCTGGAGTAAACTTGTCCAGAAAGAACACCCTCTGCCATGCAGGATTGAGACCGAGAACTAAGATTTCCCTAGACATGATAAGCCTTAGAAGTTCACCTTGTAGAACTTGCGCTTGCCCACCTGAATGACGAGGTTATCGCCACCCTTGATTTCGATCTGGGCCTGCGGATCAGCAAGCTTTTCGCCGCCAATCTTCACACCGCCGTTCTGCACCATGCGGCGAGCTTCGCCCTTGGAGGCAAAAGCCTTGATGTTCACGAGGAGGTCGAGAGCACCATAGGAACCCGCTTCAACAGAACATTCGGCCGCATCACTCGGGATAGCGTTACCACTGTGGATTTCGCGTTCCTTGGCGGCAGCAGCTTCGGCGGCTTCTGCACCATAGTACTGCGTCACGATGTCGATGGCAAGGCGGTGCTTGGCATCGTTCGGGTTCATCTTGCCTGCGGCAATGTCGGCCATCATCTGCTTGATTTCTTCGAGCGGGATGTTCGTCAAGAGTTCGAACCAGTTCTCGACGATGCTGTCGGCGAGGCTGTAAATCTTGTGGTACATCACGTCAGCCGGTTCATTGAGGCCAACGTAGTTGCCGATGGACTTGGACATCTTGACCTTGCCATCAGTACCAAGGAGGATCGGCATAAAGAGACCGATCTGCGGTTCCATGCCTTCGAAAATCTGGAGATCGCGGCCACGGAGCACGTTGAACTTCTGGTCGGTGCCGCCAAGTTCCACATCGCTATTGATGGCGACGGAATCGTAGCCCTGCATCATCGGGTACATGAACTCGTGCAGGCTGATCGGCGTGTTGGCGGTGTAGCGGTTATGGAAGTCCTCGCGTTCGAGCATCTGGGCGACAGTGAACTGGCCCATGAGTTCCGTGACCTTGCTGAACGGGAGCTTGGAGAACCATTCGCCGTTGTAGTGGATTTCCACCTGGTCGCGGCGGACGACCTTGAAGAACTGTTCCTGATATTCCTTTGCATTTTCGAGCACCTGTTCGTGCGTGAGGCGCGGACGGGCCTTGTTGCGACCACTCGGGTCACCAATCTGGGCCGTGTAGTCTCCCACGATGAGCACGACGGTATGACCGAGATCTTGGAACTGGCGGAGCTTGCGCATCACGACCGTATGGCCAAAATGAACGTCTGGAGCGGTCGGGTCCACACCCATCTTGATACGGAGGGGAACGCCGGTATCGTAGGACTTCTGGAGTTTCTTTTCGAGTTCGTCTTGCGGCACAACATCGGTAACGCCGCGCATCAAAATTTCAAGCTGTTCTTTTACAGGACGGAATTGCATGATTCTAGTTAAGTGGTTAGTGGTTAGTGATTAGTGCCCCGGAACGGAGTCCGGGATGACAAGGTTAGGCAAAGCTAACGGCGCCAATCACTGGAAGCCCATTTTGAAGGAATGGATAATCATAACAAAAAAAAAGATAGTAATTAGAGGATAAAGGATTACGGCAGCAAATCAAAGAACAGGGATGAATATAGCGCCATTCCGTATCATCGCAATACAAGTAAGTACATTTTTACAAACAATCCATAAAAAATCATTCTTATCGGCCTTGAAATTCTATTTTACTTATTTATTTTGCATAACATAAAACAACCAACACCGGGAAATGGTTATGAAACAAATTCTTTTTATTCTCCTTTTTGCCACAAGCTGTATTTTTGCATCATCAGCCCCCAAAACTCACGACGGCTTTTTCTTGAACGGAGTTTTGGGACTAGGCTACGGTAAATACCTTGAAGAATACAAAAATGGCGGTTTTAAAATGCAATCCGAAGGTAACCAAGTTCAATTCGGGATTAAAGTCGGTGGCGCCATTATGCAAAATTTCATTTTGCACGGAATCTTAGAATTAAACTCATTCACCGACGGCCTCAGCCTTGAAGCCATAAACAACAACCAGCTAACAATAGATAACGTACTTGACAAAAACAGTTACGTCAAAACATTGTTCTTTGGTGGTGGTGTAACATACTACCTTCCTACCGAATCTAACATTTACCTCAGCACATCCTTAGGCTCGGTACTTTACACCGAATACAGTGTCAATCTTCGTGGTAAAACGAAAAAAATAAGCTCGCACGATGCTTCCCTGGGATTTCTCTTGTCTGTCGGAAAAGAATGGTGGGTCGGCAATGAGCTTGGACTCGGCGTTGCAGCATCTTACAAGCAGTCCTCTACGAAAAGTGAATTTCTCGGTGTTAAAGGCGACACCTCATTCAAAACATTTTCAGTCGCAATTTCATTGACTTTCAACTAATTGCGAATACGCATTTGCAGAAAAGCCTTCACGCAAAACGTGAAGGCATTTTTCGTTTATAAGATCAAACAAAAATTATTTGCGCTTGTTTTGTTGACGGCGCAGAATATACGTTGTCAAGAAATTAAAGAACTGTTCGGTCTTGGAGTTGTCCTGTTTATTACGACGGAGAGACACCACGATATCGCGTTTGAAATCCGTATCGGTAATTTCAAGAAGCTTGACGCGCTTATGGTCCATCTTACCCCATGAAAGTTCAGGCCAAAAACCAACCCCAATACCTGCGGCAACAGCTTCCTTGACGACCGAAGCATTATCGCTTTCAAAAGTCACATTCGCATGGAATCCAATGCTATCACAAAGTTCATTGCAAATCTTGCGATACTGTTTGGAGCCATAAAGACGAATAAATTTTTCATCTTTCAAGTCAAATAAAGAAATGGAATTGTACTTTTTGTACTGAGCAATATTCGGAACCGCCAAAAAAATTTTCTCGGAATGAACAAAAGTTTCATCGCTGTTGGTGTTATCAAGTTCCGGCTTGTAAGTCGCATAAGTACGCACACAGATATCAAAGACACTAGTCTCTTCGTTCTGCACAATGTCCACATCGATATCAGGATTACTTTGTTTATACTCAATCACAGCACTCGTAATGAGCGTCGATGCAGCAAGGACATTCAACTTTACATTGCTATTCTGCTTATTTGCAGTTTCTTTCAGCAGCCCGGGGAGCGCCATCATGTTTTCGTAAAGCGGCTGGAGTTTTTCGTAAAAGAACTTTCCACTATCCGTAAGCTTGATGTTACGCCCAGAGTTTCTGAACAGCAAGACTCCCAATTCGTCTTCAAGTTTGTGAATGGCTTGCGTGAGGGCAGGTTGGACAATGCAGAGATTCTTTGCACTTTGCGTCACATGTTCCGTGCGAGCCACTTCCAAGAAGTATTTAAGTTGTGTGAGTTCCATGAAATGAAATATAAGTTTTTAGACAAGATGGCGATTCCGGCACTGGGGCCGGAATGACAATCAAGTGGCCCTGGAGCAGATCCAGGGTGACAATGTGGAGCGGCTATTTACTAAAGGCGGCAAGGTCGATGCCGAGCTGCTTAATTTTGTACGTAAGAATGCGCGGGGTGGTCGAGAGACTACGCGCAGCAGCCGCCATTTTCCCTTTGCTACTCTTGAGAGCATCGCAAATAATATCTCGTTCGTACGCTTCAACCATCAGCTTGAGGTTTCCGCTCACGGGCGTTCCGCTCGTTTCGTCCGTCTGGATCGTCGGCGGAAAGTGATGCGGGTAGATGACATCTTCTTCTGTCAATAGCACCGCACGTTCAATGGCATTTTCAAGTTCGCGCACATTGCCCGGCCACGGGTAGCTCATAAGCATTTCAATCGTCCCGCGAGCAAGACGGCGCACATTTTTACCCACCAAACGGCAATAATGCTCAACAAAGTAATCAGCCAAGAGCACAATATCCGTGCGGCGCTTGCGTAAAGGAGGGACATAAATCGGGACAATGTGGAGCTGGTAATAAAGGTCTTCACGGAATTTTCCGTCAGAGACCATCTGCTGCAAATTCTTGGTCGTAGCACAAATCACGCGGACATCCACTTTCTTTGGGAAACGGGCGCCCACACGTTCCATTTCGCCTTGTTGCAAAAGTCGGAGCAACTTTATCTGCAGGTTCGGGGTGAGTTCTGCCACTTCGTCCAAGAAAAGCGTGCCTCCTTCCGCTTGCTCCACACGGCCAGGTGCTTCGTTCACAACGCCCACTAAGGCGCCCTTTTCGCTTCCGAAAAGTTCTCGGTCCAACACGGATTCCGGAAGAGCGGCGCAGTGTACACGCACGAACGGTCCCAGATTACGATCGGAACGGAAATGAATAGCTTCCGCCACAAGCCCTTTGCCCGTTCCCACCTCGCCAACGATTAGCGCCGGGAGCGGACTTTTCGCCACCTGGTCAATTTGCGTATAGACCTGTTGCATCTCGGGAGTGCGCCCGATGATATTATCCGGCTGGAAACGCGCCTTGAGTTCCATCGCCATGCGTTCATTTTCGGCTTTGAGAATTTCATTCTCTTCACGGGCCTGGCGGCGGAGTTTCACAGCAGTTGCAAGCATCTGCGCGATAATTTCGAGCAAATGAATCTGGTCGTTGAGATTCGCTTCGTCCGGATTGTGCTCGTCGGCACTTAAGGCGCCAACAACTTCTTGTTCCATGATGATCGGAACGCAAAGGAACGCCTTGTCTTCGGTCTTGCCGCGTCCCGTGCGGTCCAAGAAGTCTGGGTCTTTCGCGACAGAAGGAATGATAATCGGCTTGCCCGTTTCGACAACGCGGCCAGTGATGCCTTCACCCACCTTATAGCGACCCTTGCTCGCCTGTCGGCTGCTCAAGCCTTCTGCAATTTCGATGGAGATTTCGCCGGTGTGCCGGTTGTACAAAGTAAGCGTTGCATGTTCGACCCCCATCACCGATTCAACCGTCTGCAACACCGGATGCGCAACCGTCTCGAAATCAAGACTCTGATTCAAAATGGAGCTGATCTTGTAAAGCAGCTCCAGTTCTTGAATTTTTGATTGAGTGTTGGGCATACAGATTTAATATAAAAAAGGCGACCCCGGAGCAAAGTCCGGGGTGACAACGCTATAAGGAATTCACTAGGTCCTTCGACTGCGCTCAGCACAGGCTCCGGCCGGGATGACACGCCTACAATTCAGAATCCTGAATTACTCCGTGAGCTACAAGCGCCTCGTATTAACGAGGCGTGGTAGCGAGAGCGAGGGGCCTACGTAAGTTCCAAACTACGCTTAGCCCCGAGCGGTCACTTAAGAGCTTCTTGCACGAGTGCGGAAGCGCGCTTGGAATCGAAGCGGCCCTTGACCTTCGGGGAAAGTTCCTTCATGATCTTGCCCATATCCTTCGGAGATGAGGCGCCCGTTGCAGCCTTGATTTCCTGGATGAGGGCCTTGACTTCGTCTTCGCTCATTTCGGCAGGCATGTACTTGCGGTAAAGGGCTATGCAAGCTTCTTCTTCAGGAATCTTATCCAAGAAACCACCCTTCTTGAGGATTTCGATGGCTTCCTGTTTCTGCTTTACGCTCTTGGCAAGAACATCGATGCACATCGCATCCGTAATCGTGTCCATAATTTGAGCCGGAGCAGCGCCAGCCTTCATGGCTTCGTTCTTGATGTCAGAATGGAGCGTGCGAAGAGTTCCGAGCGTAGCGGCATCGTGAGCCTTCATAGCAGTCTTGATGTCGTCGAGAATTTTTGTTAAAAGTTCACTTGCCATATTACTTCCTTTTTAGAAGGTCTAGAAAACACCTAATGAGTCATCGACTCTAGCCGACAACTCATTAAAGTTTAGCAAAATATCCGATTAAGAATCGAATTAGTAGAGACGCTTGCGGTTCTGGTCAGCAATCTCTTTGAGACGCTTGCGACGAGCAGCCGTTTCAATACGCTTCTTTTCTTCGGAAGGCTTTTCGAAACGCTGACGCTTCTTGACGTCGGAGATGATGCCATTCTTTTCGCAAGACTTGGTAAAACGCTTGAGAGCGCGTTCGAACGGTTCGTTGGACTTAACAATAACGCCGATCACGATAATCCTTTGGTTAAAAATTCA
>CAMJNF010000125.1 GCA_946407235.1 uncultured Fibrobacter sp.
GTAGTTACTATTACATAAAAATTATTGGGAAAAATTCGAACGGTAAAAAGGATTCCGTGACCATTATGGCCGAAAACTTGAATATTGGTAAGATGGTTCTCGGAAAAGATGACCAAAATGATGATACCAATATTGAATGTTATTGCTACAACAATGATACTACCATGTGTGATGAATTTGGTGGTCTTTACCAGTGGGCAGAAATGATGCAACTGCCGAGTCGTTGCAATACCGAAAGTTGCGCAGATTTAATACAAGAGAATCATCGAGGAATATGCCCAGAAGGCTGGCGATTGATGACTTATAAAGATTTTTACATCGCTTGGCATGCCGAAACAAATGAATATGGAATTAGGGGTACCCGTTCTTCCTATGGCTTTGGAGGAAATAATTATAGTGGCTTATCTCTTACCGGTGCGGGTTTTCGAACTGCCGAGGGTGGGTTTGATCTTTTGAGAACAGGTGTATTTTGGTTCCTTCCTGAAGAATTTGAAGGAAAAGAAGAAACTATTGCTCGTTCTGGTTCTGTATCGATAAATAGTGACTCCGGGCCAACAAGAAATGGTAAATCTACAAAATCTAAAGGTAATTCCGTCCGCTGTGTAAAATTGGAGTAACTGACTAACAACGTTCTATATAATACATTTTGTACTTTTTAGGCGTTGATTTTCGCATCCACTCCTGTTTTTACTTCATTTTTGCACTCGTTTTTCTGTAAAGCTTTTATAGTTTTATTTACATGAAAAACTTATCCCAAATTCTTTTGCTTTCTTCGGTGGTGGCGCTATTTGCATCGTGCAATAGCTCAACATTTGGCCCGGAATCGAATTCAGAACCCATTGCTTACACTCCGGATGGCAAATGTACGATTGAATTGTTGGACTCCAAGAAAGACGAACAGTTGGACTCGTTGCGCTCTTTTTGCGATACCATCTTTGTCCATAGTGTCGTGAATCTTTATAAAGATACAGTCTATGACGATACTATAATTACAGGCAACGAAAAATACACCAGTTTTATCTATTTAGACCGTAAAACAGATAAGTACGATACGCTTACTAAATTTACGGCAGAAAAAAGCGGTGAATCGGGGCAGTGCGATAGTGTGCCTATTTATTGCACTCTTGATTCTTCTGACGTTAAAAAGACGTTTAGCTGCACACAAGCTAGCATTTGTTATTTATCCAAGCTTCTGATGAGTCAAGCCGAGATTGTTAAAACTCGGTTGCCGGATCCTGTAACAAGAACACGCAAGTCTGTGTGTTCTCAACCGGGGTATCGCTGTGTGATTGATTCTGTTTATCACACATTCCATACGACATATCGAACTAAAACTCGTGACACAACGTTCCTGAATTATGGCCCAAAAGCTTGGACGGATTATGTTCCTGCCGTGAATGCGCCTGCGTTTGATACGGCTGCGTTCCGCAGTGCGTTAGATACGCTAGACACGCAAAAAGAAATTTTTGGAATGGATACGTTGTTCACAGGATATTCTATTTCAGTGGAAGGATTGCCGGACTGGGCATCGACAAGAAAAAAAGATGCGTGTAAGACGGTTAAGGATTCTGCATCGATTTGCGTTGTTACAATTACGGATGTGCTTCGCCCTTATGGAATAGCATATACTTACCCAACGCCTTATTACCAAAATTCCTTTTATCTGACAAACTATCTTGAATCGCCTTTGGAAAAAGACACGCTTATCACTTGGAAATTGAAATACAGATATCTTAATGCTAACAATTTCAATAATCTCGATTCCCTGACCATCACGACGCTGTTTAGAGGGATTTAGAATTTAGAGCTTAGAACTTAGAACTTAGAACATTGCATTCTCTCTAAGCTCTGCCAACTAAGTTCTGCCAACTAAATTGTTATATTAGCATCATGCTAAGTACATGTTCAATTTGCCACAAGGAATTTAACGACAAGGTCGGAATGTCACCCTTGCAAGGTAACCTTGCCATTCGTGTCCGCAATAAGATTGGCAATATCTGCCCCGAATGTCGCAGTGAAATTTGCAAGACCAAGCGTGGCCGCTGGAAGATGTTCTTCTACGATTTGAAAGTCGGCTTCTTGTGCTTTTGGTTCCTTGTGCCCATTGCCATTATCTTTATCGCGTTTACGCTTTATCTAGCGTTATACGTGCTTTAGTTTTATGCCACTTAAAATAAAAACGCTTTTGTGGCTTGCTGTCGCGTTTGTCTCGGTGTCCTTGTCGGGATGTTCGCTTAAAGATAAACCTCGCCAGCATTTTCTTTGGAAAATCTCCGATCAGAATTCTAGCGTTTATATTCTCGGTAGCATTCACTTTGCCGATAAGACGTTTTATCCGCTTGATTCTGTTATCGTAAATGCTTTTGACCGTTCCGATGAGCTGGCTGTAGAAATTGACATAAGCGATTCTACCGTTTTCCAGAAGAGTATGCATCTCTCTTCTTTGTTGGGAAAACTTGATGGCGACAAAACTTTGGATATGTTTCTCCCTGAAGAAGCCCTTTATTCGCTCGATAGCCTTTGCCTCGCGTGGTCTATTCCGGTGGATTTCTTTAGCGGCTATAAACCTTGGGCCGCAGCTATGACCCTTAGTTCTATAGCCAATCAGCGCGCGGGACTTGATGCAAGATTGGGTATTGATTTGTATTTCTTGACCATGGCTCGGAAAATGAAAAAGAAAATTATTTCACTTGAAACGGTTGAATTGCAAGTGAAATTGTTTACGGGTATGGATATTCCTGATTCCATCGGTGTTTTTGCCATGAGAAATATGATAAAAGATATTGCCTTGTTGGATTCCTCTATTGCTAAATTCAAAAATGCATGGAAAACAGGGAATGATTCGTTGCTCACGTATGCCGCGAATATGAGGATGGGCGAGTTTAGCCATGAGGATTCTCTGATGCAAGATTTCATGTATGATAAGATTTTGTATTCGCGTAATGGTCGGATGGCTGATTCTGTTTCCAAGTTCCTTGATGAAGATCGCAATGTCTTTGTTGTTGTCGGGGCTGCGCATCTGACGGGATTCAAGAAAAATGTCATTGAAATTCTGCGTCGCAAAGGCCTGACCGTTGAACAGCTATAAATCACTAACTACTAACCACTAATCACTAGTCACTGTTTACTTTCGTAACACAATCTTTGAAAAATCGCGAATTTCTCAGTTTTTTTTTGTATATATTAAATTGAAATTAATATTCTGTTAGGTGATGCCGCTATCGGCGTCAAGAGGTTTCATGTTCTTAGAAAAAATCAAGTCCCCTGCCGACGTGAAAGCGTTGGATGTCCAAAATCTTGAACAGCTTGCCGCAGAAATGCGCGTCGCACTTATCAAAAAACTTTCTCAACGCGGTGGACATGTGGGGCCGAACCTTGGGTTTGTGGAAGCGACGATTGCGCTCCATTACGTTTTTGAATCCCCGAAAGACAAGATTGTTTATGATGTGAGCCACCAGAGCTATTGCCACAAAATGCTCACGGGCCGTGCCCAGGCGTTCTTGGATGAATCGCATTATAGCGATGTGACGGGATATACGGAACCGACTGAAAGTGAACATGACCATTTCATGGTGGGGCATACTTCGACATCGGTGAGTCTTGCGCTTGGCCTTGCTACAGCACGTGATCTTTTGCGCGAATCGGGGAATGTAATCGCCGTGATTGGTGACGGTTCCTTGAGTGGAGGCGAAGCGTTCGAAGGTCTCGATAACGCGGGCGAATACGCGACGAACTTTATCGTGGTGGTGAACGATAACGAAATGTCTATTGCCGAAAATCATGGCGGTCTTTACAAGTCCTTGGCGGAACTTCGTGCTACGGGCGGCAAGTCCGAAAATAATTACTTCAAGTCGCTAGGCTTTGATTACAAGTATTTGGAACAAGGTAACGATATTGCGTCGCTTATTGAAGTTTTCAAGTCCGTAAAGGATTCGACTCATCCTGTCGTGGTGCATATCCATACGCAAAAAGGTCGCGGTTTTTCGTTTGCCGAAAACAACCGTGAAGGGTGGCATTGGGCTGCTCCGTTCAATGCCGAAACAGGTGTAATCAACTGGGGCAGTGGCGAAAGCTACAGTGAAATTCTCGGTCTGTACCTCATGGCTAAAATCAAGAGCGACCCGAAGGTGGTCGTGATTCATTCGGCTGTTCCAGCGGGAATCGGTTTCTATGAAGCTCGTCGTAAGGAGGCGGGCAAGCAGTATATTGATGTGGGCATTGCTGAAGAGCATGCAGTGGCGTTAGCGTCTGGGCTTGCAAAGGGCGGTGCAAAGCCCATTTACAGCACGCACGGAACGTTTATCCAGCGCACTTATGATCAGCTTTCGCAAGACTTGTGCACGAACAATAATCCCGCGACGATTCTTGTGACAATGTCGGGAGCCGATGGCATGAACGATACAACTCATCTTTGCATTTTTGATATCCCGATGATGAGTAATATCCCGAACTTAGTTTATTTGTGCCCGACGTGTGTTGAAGAATTCAAGACGATGGCGGACTGGGCGATTGACCAGACGGAACATCCGGTGGCGATTCGCATTCCGAATGCCGTGCATCATCGCAGTGATATTTTCGAGAAGGATTATTCCAAACTCAACAAGTTCAAGGTTGTGCATCGTGGCGAGCGTGTGGCGTTGATTGGTCTTGGCGATTTTTACCAGCGTGCCGCGGCGGTGGCTCTTGAACTGCACCGTGAGGGCATTGATGCAACGCTTGTGAACCCGCGCTATGCTAGCGGAGTCGATAACGATTTGCTGCACGAACTTTCCAGGACGCATAGCGTATTCGTGACGCTCGAGAATGGTGTTGTCGAGGGGGGCTTCGGACAAAAGGTGGCTACCGCGTTGGGCGATACGGATGCGAAGGTGCTTGTGCGTGGACTGTCAAAGGATTTCTATGACAAGGTGAGTTTTGCTGATCTCTGTGAAAAGAATTGCTTAAATCCGGTTCAGATAGCAAAAGATGTGATGGCGCTGCTCTCGTAGCAATCGTTTGACTTTAATTTTTGTATTATGTAGTCCATGAAAAAAGTTAAAATAATCGTTATGATTATTCCGCTGGTGCTCTTTTTTATTGCATCGGCGGTTTATGTTTATTTTGCGAATGCTGAGGCGATGCGCGATGTGCAGTTGGATTGCACATCGATTATTGATGTGCATCCAGATGTGATTGAAAATTCTTTGGCGAAAGTTCAGACGGACATGGAATTGGGTGAACCGTTTCGAGTTTATCCGATAGAGACCAATCCTGACAGCGGGCTTGTTTTCCATTCTACGCTTATCGAATATCCTTTTGGGAGCTCTCCGCGTGCCGATTCGCAAAATAACGTTAGCTTGCGTGGCATCATTTTGTATGTGCATGGTTATAACGATTACTTTTTCCAGAAGGAACTTGCCGAAAAGGCTGATTCCGCTGGATTTGCTTTCTTTGCTATAGACTTGCACTATTGCGGTCGCTCGTATGTGTCCGGTGAACCTCTCGCCGACATGCATAATGTGAAGGAATATTATGCGGAACTGGATGTGGCTGTTGAACTCAGCAAGAAAATTGCTGTGGATGACTACGAAGAAGCTGAACATATCCCGTTTATTGTTATCGGACATTCTCAAGGTGGTTTGATTTCGTCGTTGTACGTGAATGATCGCAGTGAAGAAAAGTTTGCGGCGCTGGTTTTGAATAGCCCGTTTTTTGACATGAATTTCAATTGGTTCTTGCGTAAAATAGTGCTCCCGATTGTCGCTGATTTGGCTCTGTTCATCCCGGATTTCGCCCTTGGCCCTACAGGGAACCCGAATTATGCCTATACTCTTTTGAAAAGTGAAAAAGGGGAGTGGGAATATAATGAGGATTTGAAAATGAGGGGCCGCCCGCAGATGTATTTCCATTGGTTTCGTGCGATTATGAATGCGCAAAAAAGAGTCCATTCAAAGTTGAATATAAAGTCGCCAGTGCTTGTAATGCGTAGCGGTTGTTCGGCTGTAGGTGAAGAGTGGAATGATGATTATTTGCATTGCGATGGCGTCTTGAATGTGGAGCACATTGAAGATTTTGCTCCAGAATTGGGTGAAAAAGTGACGACACGGACCATTACGGATGGTCTTCACGACTTGTATTTGTCTCGCAAGGAGGTTCGTGACAGCGCTTATCATGAGACATTTAATTTTATCGATCGCCACATAAAATAGTTTATTGTTATCTTTTAAGTAAAAATTCAAGGAGTATATAGATGAAGAAGTTTTTGGCATTTTCGTTCTGTGCTATGTTGCTTGCCACGGCCTGCAATTCTTCTGAAGAGCAGAAAACGCAGGCTGCTGCAAAAAAGGTTGAAACTGTCCAGACGGCTGCAGCCGTTGTTGAACAGAAGGTGGCTCCAATAACAACGATTAGCTGGGACAAGGCTTTTGAAATGAATAAGTCTGGTGCGGTCCTTGTCGATGTGCGTACTCCTGCTGAAGTCGCCAAGGGCATGGCTTCTGAATCGGCCATCAATATTCCTCTCCAGGAAATGCCGCAGCGCTTGAGTGAATTCCCGAAGGACAAGGATGTGCTTATTTATTGCCGCAGTGGCAAGCGTAGCATGGCTGCATCGAAGTTCCTTGTTGAAAATGGATATACCCGCGTGTTCAACATTGACGGCGGAATCATGGCTTTGCCACAGAAGTAATTATGTCATTGTCATCCTGAAACCCTGTCATCCTGGAGCGTAGCGATGGAAACCATTATTTTTCATTGCTACATTTGGGTTGAAGGATCCAGTGATTTTTCAACGGTTTTGGAATGAGTACAGAATTCACAAACTACATGCAGCTTGCCTTGCAACAGGCTTTCTTTGCAATTGGCGTGAGCCGCCCGAATCCGGCGGTGGGCGCTGTTGTTGTGAATGATGGAATTGTAGTGGGGAAGGGGCGTACGCAAAGCCCCGGAAATGCTCATGCTGAGGTTATGGCGTTACGCGATGCAGGTGAACTTGCTCGCGGCGCCTCTATCTTTGTGACTCTTGAACCATGCTGCCATTACGGGCGTACACCGCCTTGCACCAAGGCGATTATCGAAGCTGGAATCAAGAAAGTCTATTTTGCACATTCCGATCCGAATCCTGTTGTGCATGGAAAGTCCCGCGCGATTCTTGAAGAAGCGGGAATCGAAGTGCACGAAGGTGTGGACGCTTGCATCGAGGCGTGCGTTGATGAATGTCCAAATGGCGAATCTTCTACGGAATGCCGTGTTTTTGAATTCCGAGGCTTGTCGCTCGAAGATCGCGCTTTGCGCGAAGGTGAAGGGCGTGAAGTTTTTCGCGAAGTGGAACGCTTCTTTGAAGCGTATGATTATTTTGTACGCGCCAAGCGTACGTTTGTTGAATTAAAATCTGCTGTTTCGCAGGATGGCTTTATGGGATGTGCCGATGCGTACGGAATGCATTTGCCAATTGCGATTACAAAACCCGGTGCCAATTGCTGGAATCATGAACTTCGCGCGATGAGCGATGCCGTGCTTGTTGGTGCCGGAACGCTCCTTGCGGATAATCCGAGCCTTAACGTGCGCTATGTCGAGGGCAACAATCCCGTCAAAATTATTTGGGCTGGGCATCATGAATTTACGGCTTACGAGATTACGCATTTTGTGGCGTTCTCGTCGAAAAATTCAAAGACTTTAGTGTATTCGTGCGTTGCGCAGCCGCATGTTCCTGAATTTGTACATCTTTCGCACGAATCTTTTGCGGATAATTGGCGAGAGATGATTGATGATTTGTCTGCCCGCGGAATGCACCGCTTGATGGTGGAGCCGGGCGCAGGTCTTGCTTGCGAACTTTTTAAAGACGAAGCGGGCGCTCAGTCGCAAAATGCTCAGTCACAAAATGAGCTGTCTCAAGATGCGCAGCCTTTGTGGAATCGCCTTGATTTGTGGCGCTCGACAGACACTACTGTCGATGAAAAATTGGACCAGCTTATCGAAAAAGGCGCTATAAAGAAAGGGCTAGAATACCCCGAATTGCCCGCAGGCCTTATTGCCAAGGAATCCGCTGTCATCGGCCCTGATGTACTGACCGTGTATTATCCGGGATAATAGCTTTTTTATTTTTCCATTATTTCTTCTTTGGATAGCTTGAAGTATGCTGAGGCTTCTTCAATGGTTAGTTTTTTGTCGCTTACCATTTTTCTAGCCGTGTTAATTTTTTCTTCTACGGCTTCCTTTATTTTTTGATGTTCTTCGGCAAGTTTCTCCTCAAGCTTCTCTTCAAGTTTTTCCTCAAATTGTTTTTCAAGTTTTTCCTCAAATTGTTTTTCAAGTTGTTGACGTTCTTCAGCCATTTGCTGTCGGAAATAATCGCCAATGCTTACGAAACCGTATTTTTGTCCGATGCTTACGAACGCCATGTTCAGCTCCTTTAGGAAATCTTTGCCTAAATACTC
>CAMJNF010000126.1 GCA_946407235.1 uncultured Fibrobacter sp.
TTGAACAACCCGAAAGTTTGCCATTACGCGCACATCCCGCTCCAGAGCGGCTCCGACGCGATTCTCAAGAAGATGCGCCGCCAGCACAACATGGAACAGTACATGACCGTCATCGAACAGCTGCGCAGCCGCGACCCGTACTACGCGATTTCGACTGACGTCATCTGCGGATTCGTCGGTGAAACCGATGAAGATTTCGAACAGACTATCAAAGCATTTGAAGCCTGCCAGTTCGATACCGCCTACATGTTCATCTACAGCCCGCGCAAAGGCACGGAATCGTTCAACGAGCCTGAAATTCTCACGCCCGAAGAAAAGTCTGCACGCCACACGCGCCTCGTGGAACTCCAAAACGCCATTACGCTCAAGCGCAACCAGATGATGATCGGCCGCACCGAAGAAATCCTCGTCGAAGCAAGCTCCACCCGCGACAAGACTGAATTTGTTGGTAAAACGGACAACTTCAAGAAGGTCATCTTCAAGCCCGAAGAAGGCCGCATCATCAAGCCGGGCGATTACGTGCAGGTGAAAATCGACGACATCCGCGGTTGGACGCTCCGCGGCACTCTCGTATAGCATTCAACCCACGCGACCGTTTAATACTGCGCGGCCGTTTAACGCCGCAGACTCCACCCCTCGGTTCATTCACGTAACTCACGGAATATCAACGAGTTACGCATCTCGCAATCGTCAACACCCCCTATTTTTTGTATCTTTATTTTCGAGGGCAAATAGAGGGCAATATGGCTAAATATTTTATTCAAAATTTGGTTATTACAGGCGCACTGTGCGCTTTTGCTACAACAGCATCCTTCGCACAAGCCGCACAAACACTGGCTTCAGCACAAAAAGCATATGTCAACGGCAACTGGAAAGAAGCGGCAGCCGCATACGAACAAGTCTGTCCAACACAAGCCGATCCCTTACGTACCGAATGTTACCTTTGGAACATTCTCGCCCTTTCTCAAACGGGTTCCACCGCAGATTTCAGCAAGGCCGGCAAGCGTCTCGACAGCCTTATTGACAAGACAAACCCGCAAAAACCGATTTACACAGACCTCATGATGACCAAGGCTCAGTTCCAGCTGTATCTCGGTCGCTACAACAAGGCCGCAGAATTGCTTGTCCATGCCATTGAAACTTCTCAGCCGCACCAAGTCGCTGTATTGCAGAAAGTCTGCGCCGCCGTGCAAGACCGCGCCCGCAGCGAAGAACTAAACGAAGCCTGCAAAAATCTTGGCAACCCGGATATGCGCAAGGCAAAAGCCGAGAAGCAAGCCACAGCACAACCCGCAAACGTAGAATCAAAGCCCGCACAAAACGTAACGCCAGCCACCACCGCGCAAACCACAAATCAAGCGGCTCCGCAAACAAACGCAGCAAAGCCGGCCGACGAAAAATCTTCATGGCAGCTGCAACTGGGCGCATTCAGTGTCAAATCCAACGCCGATTTGCTTGTCAGCAATCTGAAAAAGCGCAACATCAACTGCTCCATTTCACAAAACACGCTTGAAAGCGGCAAAACACTCTACATCGTACGCACAGGTCCTTTCGATACAAAGGAAAGCGCCGTAGATTACGGAGCTAAAAAACTGGCACCTCTGAACGTTGAATTTAGGCCGATGCTTATAAAGCAAGCTCTCTAAACGTTTACAAATCTCATAGCTAAAAAATTTTTTACTGTTTTTACGCAATAAAACATGCGTTTTTTCGCTTTATACCTACAAAAAAAGCAAAAATAGTGCTATATTTGTTGTGCTCCCCCGCCGGGGTGGTGAAATTGGTAGACGCGCTGGACTCAAAATCCAGTACTCGCGAGAGTGTGAGGGTTCGATTCCCTCCCCCGGCATTAAACGTTTAAGAAAGAGATTAAAATGAGTAACATGTTTAAAGTGCTTTCTGCTGTTCTTTTCGCGGGCTCACTAGCGTTTGCTCAGTCTGATGACCTCTTTTCTGACGATTTCCAAGACGCTGCAACTGCAGACTCTATCGCTCAGGCAAACGCCGAAGCAACAACTCAAGCAAACATCGGTAACGCACAGGCCACTGGTGGTCAGTGGGAAGGCTTCAAGTACGAAGACATGGGCCTTACTCAGTGGGAATACCAGCAGGCAAAAGAACAAGGCGTCACTCGTGAAAAGCTGACGAAACTCGTCGAACTTGGCATTCGTCCGACAGAATATTTGCAGAAGCCGTGGAACAGGCTCGGTGTGAGCGAAGAAGATTGGCTCAGCCAGCGCGCCGAAGGCATGGAAGATGCAGACATCGACCGTTCCTATCGTTATCGTAATGGTGATCAGAGCAGTGCTTATCTTTCCCTCTTAATTCCTTCCTACTATCAGTGGAAAACAAAGCAAACCGCCAAGGCAACCTTTATGGATGTTCTTGAAGTTGGTAGCATTGCCGTCACGATAGTTCTCAAGGTTCAAGACAAGAGCTATTGGTGGTGGGGATTCGGTGGAATCTTGGCTGCTCACCTTTGGTCCTTTGCAGACGCATTTATCACCACTCAGTGGGATAGCAATCCAGACGCAAACCGCTTCAGCTTTGGCATCATTCCGACTCCGGACCAAGGCGTTGCAAGCTTCTTCAACGTCAAGTTCTAAGCAGCAATGCAGCTAGAATTACTTAAAAGCAAAATTCATCGCGCTACAGTTACGGATGCAAACCTCAATTATGAAGGTTCCATCACTATTGCCCGCGATTTGATGGATGCAGCAGGCATCCTCCCCTTCGAAAAAGTTGGCGTCCTTGATGTCAACAATGGTTCTCGCCTTGATACATACGTTATCGAAGGCAGAGCCGGTTCCGGCGTAATCTGCCTGAACGGAGCTGCTGCTCGTTTAGTACAGCCAGGCGACTTGGTTATCATCGTTACCTACGCAACGATGTCTCCAGAAGAAGCCAAAACCTGGAAGCCGACCGTCATCCGCGTCAACGGAAAGAACGAAATCATCGAAAAGATTTAGTTCATCCAAGCAATGTTTTTAAGCCCGCCACTTAGTGCGGGCATTTTTTTTGCAATAAAATGCCACATTCGAGCATTTGCATCATAAATTTCAAAAAAATACTCACTTTGTCGCATAGCGACACTATAAATGTTGTATATTAAGTGCAAACTATAATATTGAGGTTATTCAATGGAAATTGACTTAATGTACGTCGCTGTAGGCATTGCAGCACTTTTTTTCATCTGCATCTTCACGATGTCTTACATCAAAGCAGCCCCAGACGAGGCCATCATCGTTTCCGGTATACGCAAAGAACCTAAGGTGATCATCGGCCGAGCCGGTTTCAGAATCCCGTTCTTCGAACGTGCAGACCATCTTTCTTTGCAGTTGATTCAGATTGACGTGAAGACGGGAAGCCCCGTTCCCACAAAAGATTACATCAACGTTTCAGTCGATGCAGTCGTGACCGCCAAGATTTCGGACAATCCGAACCGTCTCAAGTCTTCGGCTCAGAACTTCTTGAACAAGAAACCCGAAGATATCCGCGCCATGATCGTCGATATCCTGGAAGGTAACATGCGTGAAATCGTGGGCCGTATGCAGCTCGTGGACCTCGTGGGCGATCGCAAGCAGGTTTCTGAACTCGTGCTCGAAAACGCCATCCCGGACTTGGAAAAGCTCGGTATCGTGGTGCAAACGTTCAACATCCAGAACTTCGAAGACGCAAACGGCGTGATTGAAAATCTCGGTGTCGATAAGACATCTGCCATCCGCAAGGCCGCCGCCATTTCGAAGGCCAATGCCGAAAGAGATATCAGCGTAGCTCAGTCTCAGGCCAAGAAAGAAGCAAACGATGCAGCCGTTGCTGCAGAACTTGAAATTGCACAGAAGCAAAACGACCTCGCCGTGAAGAAAGCAAACCTGCAAAAGATTTCCGATACTGAAAAGGCTGTTGCCGATGCCGCTTACGAAATCCAGAAGCAGACTCAGCAAAAAGCAATCAACGTGGCCCAAGCCGAAGCAGAAGTTGCCAAGCAAGAAAAGGAAATTGAAATTCGCGAGCGCATGGTTGCGGTGACCGAGAAGGAACTCCAAGCTCAAATCGAAAAGAAAGCCGAAGCCGAACGTCAGGCACAAATCCAGCGCTCTGAAGCAGAACTCTTCCAGCAACAGAAAGACGCAGAAGCCGTCCGCTACAAAGAAGAACAGCGCGCAAAGGCCATCAAGCAGATTGCTGAGGCAGAAAAGGAAAAAGCGTTCGCCGAAGCTGAAGCTACGAAGGCAAAGGCTTTAGCAGAAGCAGAAGCAACAAAGGCCAAGGGCTTGGCTGAAGCAGAAGCCATCAAGGCTCAAGGTCTTGCCGAAGCAGAGGCGCTCAACAAGAAGGCCGAAGCCATGAAACTTTACGGGGATGCCGCTCGTCAAGAAATGCAGCTCAAGACAATCGAAAAGTATTTCGAGCAGATGCCGCAGATTGCAGCCGCTATCGCAAAACCGATGGAAAAGATCGGCAACATCACCATGTACGGCGAAGGCAACACGGCAAAACTCACGGGCGACATCACCAAGACGCTCACGCAAGTCACGAACGGCCTCACCGATTCGCTCGGCATTGACCTCCGCACGGTGCTCGGCTCCATGTTCGGTGCAAAACTCGCCGGAGTTGCGAAAAACGACGATTCGAAAAAAGAAAAATCGTAATAGATTCTAAAAATCGCACAATGGGAGATTACAGAATAACCTGTAATCTCCTCTTTTTTTTATATTCAAATCATGCGTATATTGTTGTTGACCATTTTGCTTGCAACGATAACCTTTGCAGCCACCCCAGCAACGACAGATTCATCTGTCGTTCAAACCAGTGATATTACAACAATTCCCACAAACGCACCAACCGACACCATTGTCGACACCATTTACGTCATCAAATCAAGCGGTATTCCCTGGAACCGTGAGCATTTTGATCCAGAACGTCTTATTCGTCATGACACTTTCGACCCAGCCCTGAAAGTCGCCTACACTTATTCAGTCAGTTTCGTCGGCGGTTCGCTCGGATCTTTTGCACAACAAAGCTTTATGGCCCATTTCGCTTACGAGTTCACGCCAAGTCTTCACTTGTACGCAAACGTAGGTCTTTGGATGCCGCTATATTCCAATATCCGTTTCGGCACACCAATAGCAAGAGAAGATGTAAAGCAAGGCAACGTCAGCGTTTTACTCCCTGACATCGCTCTTGAATACAAGCCTAATGACAAAGTAACATTCAGAGTTATGTACGTCAACGAGCGAGATGCATTCAGAGCTTACGGTCCTCACCGTTATATCTATGACGATTGCCCTTGGCGAAACCCGCATTATTGCTGGTAAGTAACCCTCTTCAAAAACATGCTGTAATTTGACTACTCCCATAAAAAGTAGTTTTGTATATTCATTGGCATGAATATCAAATCAATTACTTTATCAGCCTTTTGCCTAGCAACGCTAGCCTTTGCGGACATCCCCGCAAATACAGAATCAACAGGCATTCCTTGGAACCGCGAATTTGACACCAATAAAATGGTACGTCATGACACCTTCGACCCGGCTCTAAAAGTTGCCTACACCTATTCCTTAAACTTCGTAAGTGGAAACTTCGGCTCTTTTGCAAGCCAAAGCCTTATGGCTAATTTTGCCTACGAGTTCACGCCGAATCTTCACTTGTATGCAAACATCGGTCTTGGAATGCCGCTATACTCAAATTTCAACGGCGGAGCAAAAATTGCAAGAGAGGACTTGCGCCAAGGTAATGTCAGTTTGTTGATTCCAGATGTCGCATTGGAATACAAGCCCAACGAAAATACCTATATCAGACTCTCTTATGTGAACGAAAGAGACGCATTGAAGGCCTACGGCCCGCGTAGTTTCTTCCACGACAATTGTTCCGCACGATCAGCCTTACTCTGTAGATAGCAGGGAAAGGCCTGTAATGAGGGGTAAGCGATAAAAGACCACCTACCCCCATCCCCTTCTGCACAATATTTTTTCTACATTTTTCACTGAAGAATGTACAAGAAATTCTCTAATGCAGTTCACCAAGTTTTTGCCGCCGGGGTCACACTGCCCGTCTTAGCGGCATTTTTTTTAATTGGCTGCGAAGAAGAGAAACAAGCCCCCGTTGTACGAGAAGTCCGTCGCATAAAAGGCGAAGTCGAAGTGCTCAATAGTTGCAGCATGAAAGGCGCCGCCGTAAAAATGCGTGCTTTTTTGCGAGACAATGGATTCGATGTCGTACACATTGATAACGAACGCCTCCAGAACTACGATGAAACAATCATCGTGCTCAGAAATCCGGAATGGGAAGGCGCCCAAGCTCTCGCCACCACATTAAAGACAAAAAACGTTCTTGTTCTCCAGAATAAAAACGCGACAGTCGATGCAGTCGTACACACCGGAAGAGATTTTCAACAAATAATAGAACCCGATCAGGGAGAAAAAAATGACAGCAACAAATAACCAAGATTTTTCTGAAACCGTTAAGCTTGGTGCAGGTATCCTTTTTGAACTTCGCGCCCAAAACGTGCAGCTCATCGACCTCCGCGGAGTCAAGAACGAAGCGGATTACTTCCTCATCGCGACTTGCGAAAGCGAAGCACAGATGCAGGCTATTTTGAACGAGCTCACCAAGGAATTCAAGGCGCGCAAGCTCCACTATATCGGTGTTGAATACAAGGAAGGTGTGCGTTGGGCCATCTTCGATGCAGGCCTTGACCTGATGGTACACCTTTTCGAAGAAGAAAAGAGAAACGAAATTTCTTTCGATCGTCTGTATGCAGACGGCAAACTTGTGAACCTCGAAGAACAAGACTTCGTCCGCGAAAACGTCAAGAAGTCTGGAGACGACAATGAACTCATTTAATGCAGAAATCGCAAAGGCACTTGCAGCAACTGGAGCTTTTGACGAAGAAGCCGCATTGAAACTTATTTCCGTGCCGCCTGATACAAGCCACGGAAACTTCACTATTCCCTGTTTTTCACTTGCAAAAACTCTTCGCAAAGCGCCAAAGCTCATTGCCGAAGATCTTGCAGCCAAGGTTCAACTCCCCGCCGGACTTTCCAAAGTTGAAGCGGTGAACGGTTACTTGAACTTTTTCATCGACCGCAACTTCCTCGCCAAAACAACTTTGGACGAAATTGCGGCAAAAGGTCTGGAATACGGCCATGCAGCCCCGAACGGCAAGGTTGTCTGCATCGACTACAGCTCCCCGAACATCGGTAAGGAACTTGCCTTCCACCATCTGCGTTCCACAATGATCGGCAACTCGCTCGCCCGCATCTACAAGGCAGCCGGTTACAAGGTCGAACGCATCAACCACCTCGGCGACTGGGGTACGGCATTCGGTAAGCTCATCGTGATGTACCTCCGCGAAAAGCTCCCGACCGACGAAGCCACTTTGAACGCACTCACCGTGAAGGAACTCAACATCCTTTACGCAAGCTTCTCCAAGGCATCCAAGGAAGAGCCCGGTCTCGAAGACGAAGCACGCGCCGCATTCACCAAGCTCGAACAGGGCGATGAATTCTACCGCAAGCTTTGGACCGCCTTCCGTGCGGCAACACTCAAGGAACTCATGCGCATTTACGATATGATGGGCGTGGGCTTTGACCACTACACTGGTGAATCCTTCTTCGAAGACAAGATTCCGGCCGTTCTCGACGAACTCCGCGAAAAGAACTTGTTGGTGAACAGCCAGGAACGCGACGTGGTGATGCTCGACGAATTCGACTTGAATCCGTGCCTTATCCGCAAGAGCGATGGTTCCACGTTGTACGCGACTCGTGACCTCGCCGCCGCCATCTACCGCAAGAAGGAATACAACTTCGACAAGTGCCTTTACGTGGTGGACCTCGGACAGGCTCTCCACTTCAAGCAAGTGTTCCACGTGCTCAAGAAGATGGGCCGCGAATGGTACAAGGACATGTACCATATTCCGTTCGGAGTGATTCTCCAGATGGTCGATGGCAAGTGGGAAAAGGGCAAGACCCGTACAGGTACCGCAAGCCTCTTGCGCGACGTGATTGAAGCCGCCCAGAAGAAGATTCTCGAATTCATCGACGAAAAGAATCCGGGCCTTGAAAACAAGGAACTCATTGCACGCCAGATCGGCATTTCCGCCCTCACCTTCAACGACCTCAAAAACAGCCGCTTGAAGGACGTGCGCTTTGACTGGGATGCCGTGATGAGCTTTGAAGGCGATACAGGTCCGTACGTGCAGAACGCTCACGTGCGTCTTTGCAGCATCATGCGCAAGGCCGGCTACACAGTAAACGTTGCCGACGTGGATTACTCGCAGCTCGCTGATGACGCCGCCTATAACCTCATCAACATTCTCGCGAAGAAGGGCGAAAAGATTCTCGCCGCCGTCAAGGACGATGAACCGAGCGTGCTCGCGCAATACGCACTCGAAATTGCCG
>CAMJNF010000127.1 GCA_946407235.1 uncultured Fibrobacter sp.
TAAAAATGACTGAAACGAGAAAACCATTCTTCTATGACGTAACACTGCGTGATGGTAACCAGGCTCTTCCGAAGCCCTGGAACAACGCCCAGAAAAAAGATGTTTATCTGTTGCTCTTGAAGCTCGGCGTGCAAGGTGCCGAAGTGGGTTTCCCTGCATCTAGCGAAATGGATTTCGAATCTGTCATGGAATTGGCTAAGCTCACCGCGCAGATGGCGGCAGATGGCGACGAAACGGCCAAAAACGTCGTGGTTTCTGGTCTCGCTCGCTGCATCGAAAGCGATATCCAGCGCTGCTGGGAAGCTGTCCAGTACGCTCCGCATCCGCGCATCCATACGTTCCTCGCGACAAGCCCCTTGTCCATGGAAAACGTGCTGCACATGACGCCCGAACAGGTCAAGGAAAAGGCTGTGAAGTGCGTGAAGTTTGCAAAGTCGCTCGTTGGCGACAAGGGCGATGTGGAATTCAGTGCCGAACATTTTGGCGACTGCCTCGAAAATATGGATTTTGTGATTGACGTTCTGAAGGCTGTTGTCGAAGCTGGTGCTACGACGATCAACCTGCCGAACACGGTGGAACGCTACCGCCCGAAGCTCTACGTTGATCAGGTCAAGCAGGTTTACGAAGCTTTGCCCAAGGACATCACGATTTCTGTGCACTGCCACAACGACCTCGGCATGGCAACGGCCGCTACTGTCGAAAGTTTCTTCGTCGGTGCAACTCAGCTGGAAGTCGCGTTGAACGGCCTCGGCGAACGTTGCGGTAACACGAACTTCTACGAAGTTGCGATTGGCCTCCATAATTCCGGTGTCGATACGGGACTGCATCTCGAACGCATTTACGAAACCGCAATTCTCGTGAGCCACTGGAGCGGCGTGCCTATATACATCCGTGCTCCGTTGATCGGAACAGAAGCTATCGTCCATCGCAGTGGCATCCATCAGGATGGCGCTTCCAAGACGAAGGACATGAAGAAGGGCGCTTACCGCCCGATCGACTACTCGATCATCGGTCGTAACCAGAACGATTCGCTCAGCTTTACAAGCCAGAGTGGCCGTACCGCCGTGTACGAAATCATCACGAAGTTCGGCTACAAGATGTCGTTGCAAGAAGCTTCCAAGTTGCAGCCGATCCTCAAGCAGTTGAGCGAAAAGGATGGCGAGCTCAGTGCCGAACGCGTGCTCGATGTGTTCCGCGAACAGCTCGTGAACGTGAATGGCCGCTTGGTATTTAACAACATCGAAGTTATCCCGGACGAAAACCGCTTCATTTTCCACTTCAAGAAGGATGGCGAAGCGCTTGTGAAGTCTGTGACGGCAGAAGGCCCGATTGAAGCTGCTCTCATGCTCATGCGTGAAATCGGCATGCCGGTGGAACTCGTGAAGTACCGCCAGCTCGTTGTTCCTGAAAAGGACAAGTTGTGGGCGGGTCGAGGACTCAGCCGCATTGTGCTCAAGGCAAACGGCGAAGAAGTCGAAGGTCGCGGTGTTTCGAGCGATACGCTCAAGGCCAACATGCGTGCACTCTTCGGCGGCGTGAACTTGATTTACAAGAAAGCTTAACGTTACGCGCAATTGAAATGTCATGGCGGACTTGATCCGCCATCGCCTTCTTGTTGAGGGAATAAAGGAGAAAATAATGTTAGAACAACTTAAGACACCGTTTAAAAAAGTCTATGGTAAGGTTCGTTCGCGTGCGGACGGATTTGTGGAACCTGTTAAGGAATCGGTGTCCAAGTTGTTGGCGCTTTTCCCGAACGTCAAGGCTTTTGCTGGTTCTGAAGATTTGGCCAATGCGAATGATGCTGACGGCGCTCTTGTGGATGGCGAAAACATCGAAGGCTCTGAAGAAGTCGTAAAGCCTAGCTTGCGTGCTCGCTTCAAGAATTTCAAACAATCGCTTAAGGGATTAAGCGATCTTCAAAAACTTATTCTTTTGACTATTGCCGTCGTGCTCCCTGCGGGCATTCTTATTGCGGTCGGACTTGCGAGTTTCTTGAAACGTCGCAAGAACAAAACGTAACAGAAGAATTGTTATTTTGGAACGAAATTAATCGCGAAGCTGAATAAAAGAAGGCTTCGCTTTTTTTATAATTTTTTATATGTTCATATAACGTAAAAAGTGCTTAGGGGCAAGCGTATTATTGGCTTGTTTTGTTTGTATTGAGTGAATATGGATGTGTTTGAATGCATGTTCTAGGTATGTTGCTCTTTTTACAGTAAATTCTGTGTTTGTTGCTAAACTTTTATAGAAATAATTTTATTTTTAAAGCAAAGGAGAATATATATGCGTCGTATTTTATCATTGCTTTTTCTTGTTCCTGTTGCTTCGTTCGCTGTTGGTGGTAACATGGCTGGTTCTGGTTCAAAGACGGATCCGTGGCAAGTTGCCGACTATGAAGATTTGAAAAAAGTGGGTGTTTCGCCTTACACGATGAATGGCCATTACCGCCTTGTTGCAGATATTGATGCCGCTGCTTCGAATACAGAAACATTTCCAAATGAAAGTTCCTCGATAAAAGGATTCAAGCCTATTGGCATGTTTCTTCCGTCTGTGGTAGCGGCCATGGATTCGGCTGAAAAGAAATGGTCTACGCCTTTTTCGGGATCGTTTAACGGGGCAGGGCATAAAATCAGCAATTTGATGATTTATAACTTTGTTGAACCTTCGACGGGTTTCTTTTCTCAACTGGATTCTACAGCGCGTTTGGATAGCCTTACGCTTAAGAATTATTTCTTCAAGGGTATCTATTCTGGCGGTGTAGCAGGAATAAATCGCGGAACCATCAATGAGGTTCATGTTGATACGGATTCGCTTGATTTTGTGAATTCTGCCGGTGGCTTTGTGAGTGAAAACTACGGCACGATAACGAATAGCAGTTTTTCGGGAACGCTTATGGGAGCGTATGTAGGCGGTATAGCCTATGATAATTACGGCACAATTTCCAAATGCAAAGTTGTCCTCAAAAATGGGAATATTCTACGTAAACCAACGATGTATGGTGGAATCGCCAACAACAACAAAGGGACTATTTCAGATTGCAAGGCTTCTGGTGAAATATATGCTTCAGTGAATATCGGTGGTATTGCTTCCGTGAACACTGGTATGGTGGAGCGTTGTTCGTCTTCCGTGAATATCAATGGAGCGGGCAGTACAAATTTGCCGGGCATCAATCTCAATAACGCCTATGCTTTGGGTGGTTTGATCGCAGTTGATAGCGGCAAGGTCTACAACTCCCATGCGACTGGGAACATTACTGCAACGGCGAGCAATGTCGGTGGATTTGTTGGTGTTGCGTTTGGTCAGATAACAGGCTGTAGTGCAACTGGTAAGATTAAGGCGCTTGCCTATAGTGGAGCTTTTGTCGGCTTTAACCGTGGAAAAATCGATAGTAGTTTTGCTACGGGAAAAACGGTGGGCTCTGCATATTTGGGAGGCTTTGCTAGCTACAATCATGGTGAAATTCGCAATTCCTACGCCACTGGTGATGTAGATGCAACTGCATCGTCTGGTGGTGGCTTTGTCGCGAGAAACGAAACTTCGGGCATTGTCGAGAATTGTTATGCTACAGGTAACGTGAACGGTTATGTGTACTTGGGTGGCTTAGCCGGCGAAAATGCTGGGAAAATTTCAAATTCGCATTCTGTGGGTCATGTTCAAGGCGGAACCAATTTAGGTGGTTTTGTCGGCAAGCAGGAACGCGGCTCTATTGAACGTTCGTACTCGACAGGCTATGTCTATGGCGAAATTGCCGCAGCTGGCTTTGCTGGAATTATTGCTAATTCTACTATTGACCAGTGCTATGCGACTGGAGATGTGCTTGAGGCTAATATAGAGGGGGCGGGTTTTGCATCTGCCGTCTCGAAATCGACCGTGACCAATTCCTTCTCGACAGGAAACGCTTACTCTGTAGAAGAAAATTACCATCAGGCGGGTTCCTTTATCGCTGTCAATGACACGTCTTCAATCGTAAAGAACAGTTTTTCTGTGGGCTCGGTTTCGAATGCGACTATGAATGTGAATAAGGTTTGTGCTACTGATATGATTAATGGAGTGGATGGATATTATTGGAATGTGTCTAATTGTTCAGTTGTCGATACTGCCAATTACGGCATTGCGCTTACGAGTGAGCAGATGAAAAATGCGGCTAGCTTTGATAAGTTTGACTTTGACAATATATGGACGCTTGCTGCCGGGGGAGCATTCCCGACGTTGAAGAATGTACCGTATGTTGCCGAAAAGAAGGATTCGGCGGGCTTCTTTGGGAGTGAACCCGAACGCTACATTCCGTCTGATGATCCTGGTCCTCATGTTGTTGTGAAACCGTCTCGTTCTTCTGTAGTCCGCAGTGCGGTACCTCTCTCTTGCCGTTATGAGCATGGTGCTGTGCATGTATCGTTTGCTATGGCAAATGCAGGGACTGCAGATGTTCGAATCTTCAATTTCCAGGGCCGTGAAATTGGACGCCATTCGGAATCCGCTGCAACTGGATATCGAAATGTTTCTTTAGAGGCGTCTGGATGGGCTAATGGCCGTTATTTGGCGGTGCTTCGCTTAAATGGGAAAATTGCAGGCAAAAAGTCATTCGTCAAGAAGTAAAATGCTTGATCGAATTTAATGAATTATTATTAATTTGCAATGCCGATGTTCAATTCTGTGCATCGGTTTTTTGTTTTCTAAATTTCTACCAACCCCGATTGCCTTATACCTCAAAGCGCCAAAGCCTCATTCCTAACCACTAGCCTCTGTTTACTAACCACTCATTATGCTTTCTTCTCGACTTCCTAAAGACCTTTCTCCGTCGCCGTTCTTTGCCGAACTGGAACGCGCAAAAGCTGATGTACTTGCGGAATGTGCCGGCACTGGCGGGAATGTCGCCGAATGTCTCCCGTTTATCGACATGACGGTGAGTAGCCCACTTCGAGTTGGGCTGCCGTTTGACTTGGCTCCCGCGGTCGAAAAGGCGAAGGACGAATTTGGAACATGGGTGGCCGATGCCGCTGGGCGTCGTGATGCTCGTGAAGCGGTGGTGGAGTATTACCGACAGCGCGGTGGCGCTTTTACCGCTGGGCAAATTATTTTGACGGCAAGTACGAGCGAAGCTTATTCCGTGCTGTTCAAGACGTTCTGTGATCCGGGCGATGTGATTCTGACGCCGATGCCCGGCTATCCGCTTTTGGATACGCTTGCGCAGTTGGAACATTTGGAATGCGCGCCGTACTTTTTGAAGATTAGACGAGAGAACGCTCGCAGGCTCGCTACAGACGAGAGACGGGAGGGCGCGGGATTCCGCTTTGTTCTGGATTCCGACAGCCTTTTGGCGGCGCCGGAGCGTGCAAAAATCTTGTTGCTTGTTTCGCCACATAATCCGACTGGCCACTGTGTTTCGCGAGAAGAATGGAACGAGGCTGTACGCTTCTGCGAAGAGAATAACATGATTCTCGTTGTCGATGAAGTCTTTGCAGATTATGCTTTTTCGGATAAAGTCCAACGCTCTTGGCAATACGTCATTGCGAGCGAAGCGAAGCAATCCATGAATGTTGAATGCGCCAATCTCTGGGATGCTGGCGGAGGCGACTTTATCAACCTTCCGGAAGATGGCCCGAAGTGCCCGATTTTCTGGCTGAACGGTCTCAGCAAAGCTGTGGGCTCGCCGCAGCTAAAGCTCGGCTGGATGGCGTTTTATGCTCCGCGTGAAAAGTTCGAAGAAATCCGTGCTGCCCTTGAATTTGTCGAAGATGCTTATTTGAGTGTATCTTCGCCTGCGCAGTCTTTAGCGCGTCCAATGCTTGCAGCTTCCGCTGCTTACGAATCGTGTATCCGCGAACGCCTTTTGCAAAACTGGAAAACGCTTCGTGAAGCGTTCCCGAGCAAGTATTGCCCCGAAGTGCTTGGCGGCTGGTATGCAGTGGTACGTCTTGGCGAAGACGACGAAGAGCTCACGCTCCGCTTACTCCGCGAAAAGCATGTGCTTGTGCAGCCGGGATTTTTCTTCGATTTTGACGAAGACGGCTGGGTGGTCATTTCGTTATTGCAAGAACCATTGCTGTTCAAAGAAGCGATTACGCGTATTAAGCAATAGCCTGTTCACGCGACTCCCGTTTTGTTTTTTTTTCCAACAAAAAAGCCCGCGAATTGTATCGCGAGCTTGATGGAGTAATCTCAAATCGCTTCGAGTGCCGCGCACTCTCGCAATGATATTTTCTAAACGCAGTTTACTAGTAACTAATAACTAGTAACTGCAGCGAAGCCGTCTTAAATCCCGTTCACTGTGAACGTCTTGGTGGCGCTCTTGGAAGAGACCTTGATGATTTTCAGACCCTTGTTCTGGATGCCGATATTCAAGCTATGTCCATCGCTAATCAGTTCTTGTTCAAGCTTGCCGGAAACACCGAAAATTTGGACTGCGAACGGATCGTTGTTGGCGTTGCTAACCATGATTGAAGAAGTATTGCGAATGAGGCTGAAAGCATTTGTATTCAGGATGCGGCCTGCAACGATACCTTCCTTCTTCTTTCTTTCTTCCTCTTCTTTTTTCTTGCGTTCTTCTTCTTCAAGACGTTTCTTTTCATCTTCGTCTTCAACGTCACTTCCGACCTTTTCTATAGGAGCCTTCTTGCTCAAGATGTAACCGAGAGCACCAACGAGCGGAGCGTTTATGTCAACGCAAACTTCGTTCACTTGCCAGTTGGAAACGTTTCCATCGTGGCTTCCGCTATTGAAGTTGCCTGCAATCATGCCGCCCAAGAGCTTGTTCTTTTCGGGGGCCGAACCTACGCCGTTCACATCGCGACCCGGATCTTCGTTACCGTAGTAGCCGCGGTGATGAGGCTTTGTGGGGGCATTTGCGCCATTTCTGGTAAAGCCAACAACGTAGGATTTCTTATTGCTGTTATCGCCGAGAAGGTATCCAATGTTCTTTTCGATGACGTCATCGTAGGAATCGTCTTTTGAGAACTTGGCGTAAAGGGCGTACATGAATGCGCCGCCGGACGGAGAACGTGTGGGAAAACCTGCGTCCTTGATGTCCTTGTTGAAAATGCCCTTGCTATCGACGTTGTCTGCGTAAATGTGGTCGAGGTAGGTCTGGGAGCCGGCGAGGTCGCCCTGCGGGTGCCAATTGAAATAGAAATCTCCCAAGACGTAAGTAATCGGGCTTGCGTCAGAATAGCTCATGCGGGAATAGCTGTTCTTTTCGAAGTTAATCTTATCGTAGAACTTTTTCGCTTCGGTCACGTAAGAGGAATCTTTTGTCGTGCGGAAAAGTTCCATGGCTGCAAGGCACGGACCGTCTTCGTAAATGCCCTGCCACCAGCTTTTATCGTAGAAACCCTGAGAGTTGGTGACGCCATTCTTCTTCTTGGCGTAAGCAAAGGCTGTCTTTGCTGCTTTCAGGTACTTTTCTCGGGCGCTTTCATCGGGATCCATTCTTGCCATGACTGCAAGCATTGCTGCTGCCATACCCGGCGTGAAAGAGTCTTCAGCGGTTGCTGTGATATCGCGGGGTTCGCCACCGTCGCCATTTCCGAGTTTGGTCATGGCACCTGCGGTCACCCACTTGTTATGGTCCTTGTTGCCATCGCCCTTCACGGTCACGAAATGGCTTTCGTCAATAGCAGCTTTGACCCAAAAGTCGGCTTCGTAACGGAGCTCTTCGAGAAGGTCGCGTATGTCGTTTGACTTGCCGCCCTTGCGGGTATAGTCCTTGCTAGCTTTGTAGTCCGTATAGTCGCCAGTGTAAAGGTCGTAGAAACCCTTGGTGAATTCGGCAAAGCTGAGTGCCAAAACGTAAGAGGCAAAGCCTTGGCTCTGGCCGTACATCACGTGGTCACCGCAGTCAAACCAACCGCCGCTAACGTCTTTGCCGTTATATTTATCACCTGTAAAGCTGGTGGGATTGTTTGTCCCGTCTAGAACCCAGTTCGGACCTTGACCGGAGCGCTGTGCACCATAAAAACGTGTGGTCATCCATGCTGCTTCGATGTAGTCATCTGTGCTCAATGCGGCATAGCTATCTGTAAAAGCAAGTCCAAATACAGCAAGACCTGCCAAAAAAGTCTTTTTTAACATACTCATCCTCAAAGGTATCCCATCCACACCTAGCGAACACAATATAAAATTTTATGGGATTTTTTCATGAAAAATAAAATTCACCTTTCTGGAATGAAGTGAAATTTGCTTTGTTTATGTAATTTTTTTACTGCAATTAGAAAAAATGTTGATAAAAATTGACAATAACAGTATATTAGTGCATGGTGTGGGGCTTTTGTAGGGCTCTTTTAAAATGGGATGTTTTATGAAACGAATCGTTTCTGTTTTCGCCTGTGCAGGCTTTTTTGTGGCCGCAAATGCTCAGGTTTCTCTTGAAAATGCCTCTGGCGCGTTAG
>CAMJNF010000128.1 GCA_946407235.1 uncultured Fibrobacter sp.
ACCGATGATAAGGACTTTGTCGATGCCTTCAATCTTCATTTTGTTTATCTCCGTTGAACTAATTATTTATTAAAACACAAAAAAGCTGAACCAAATGGCTCAGCTTCAAAATCAAAAATGGAAATAGCAAAAGCAGCGGTTCCCGCGACATGATAGGCGCCACAAGCACACTTCATATTCATCGAAATTCCGTTCATCTACTTCCCTATTTCGCAAAGACTTAAACTTGCGCAAATATAGAATAAGTAAACAGGCCTTGCAATAGCGCAATATAAAAAAGCGACTTCGGGAACCTAGCAATTACTAAAAATCGTCCGAAGGCCCATCGTCTGCCGGATTAGACGGAGTCTCCTGACAAAACGGAAGATGCGGATCTTCCATGCATTGTTCTCGAATGCTTTCACTATCAGAATCTTCATATTCGGCACAGCCAGTAAATCCCAAAAGCGATGCCGCGACAAGCGCCCCTAAAAAAACTCGTTTCATAAAAACCTCTAAGTTGTTATCCATCAATATAATAAACTATTTAAAGTCGATTATGTCTAAAGAGAGTGAGAACAACAAAAAAAGGATCGCCATATAGCGACCCTTCCCTTTGCAAAAAGCAAATCTAGCTCAGAGAATTACTTCTTAGCCTTGCTCTTAGCAGCATCAGCCTTGAGAGCTGTACCGGCCTTGAAGCCAACAGTCTTGGAAGCCTTGATCTTGATGGTAGCACCAGTCTGCGGGTTGCGGCCAGTACGAGCAGCGCGGGTCTTCACAGCGAAGGTACCGAAGCCGATCAACTGAACGTTGCCGTCCTTCTTGATGCCAGCAGCAATGCCGTCGAGAACTGCGTCGATAGCGCGAGCAGCAGCAGCCTTGGATTCAATGCCTGCATCCTTGTTAGCAAGCACAGCTTCAATGAGATCTTGTTTGTTCATTTTATAACTCCTTGAGTCAGATTTGTGAATTGTTTGGTAATATTATACTTTTTTTTTCTTAGATAAGAGTGATTTTTATTGAAAAAAGTTTTTAAAACCGCATAAAATCAAGCCTTGGGAGCCAGTCGGCCCGCATCTTCCACGTACTGGTCGGCTCTCGTCCTTAATTTCTCTACATAAACAAGGCAAATGCATGTAAATGGGATTGCAACCAAGAGACCTAAAAAACCAAGCAACTTACCCCAAATCGAAAGCGACAAAAGGATTCCCACCGGCGGCAGGTTCATCGACTTGCCAACAATATGCGGCACCAAGAAAAAGTCCTGGATAATTTGCACGACAAGGTAAATCGCAAGGATGATGACAGCCACTTCCCAAAACGGCATCCCCTTATCCAAAGCGTAAACCACCGCCAGCAGAAGGGCCAAAGGAATCGTCGTGAGCTGCATGTACGGGATCATATTCAAAGCACCGGAGAAAAGTCCAAAAGCCATCCCCATCGGAAGTCCCATCACGCTAAAACCAATTGCATACAAAACGCCAACCGTAAAGGCAACCATGGATTGAGCACGGAAGTACGCGCCCATAAATTTGTCCGTAGCACTTGCAAATTCGCCTGCTTCGCGACGATAACGACGCGGAATAAGACGACGGATACCCTTTCTTATTTTATGCATATCAAGCATAATAAAGACAAGATACATGAACACGACCGCAGCACTGGAAATACCCATAATAATCGTCGAAGTCTTCGAAAGAATATCCCAAGCGCCAGGAAGAATGCGGTCCGAGACAGTCTGCACCACACTCCACACATCAAGCGATTCCATAGCCTCAGCAATGCTATTCCACGAAATCATTGTCTTGACAGAAGCCCATGTATCAGCCGGCAAGAACGTCATGATTCTATCGCTCCAAGCGGAGTCCGTAAAGATTCGCGATATAAGCGTTCCCAAATATTGAACTTCATGGACCACTTTTGGAATAAAGAAATACATACAACCGCCAATAATAATAGCGGCCCCCAAAAGTACAACTACAACAGCAATTACGCGATAACGGAATTTTATTTGCAATCTGCAAACAAGCGGGTCCATTATATAGGCAATCAAGAAAGCTGCAAAAAACGGGAACAAGACCCCACTCAAATAATTCAGAACAACAAGAGATACAGCAACCGCTACGGCAATCAACACGTAGCGCATCACCCTATCAAGCGTCCAATTTCTTTGCATATTCCCTCCCGCTTAGTTTTGCAGAACATACTAAAAATAGAACAAGTCCAAACAAAATCGCACCAAGCACAATAAACATTACATTTTTTCGTTCATCACCATGACCCCAAATACGCACGCAACGGATTTCCATTTCATCAGGAATGCCTCGAAGCGTCGAAGCGCCACTGACAATTTCAAAGAACGAAGCTCGATCCAAATAAGTTTTTCCGTCATCTTCTTCAAGCCCCTGTTGTGAAAGCCACCATTCTGGAACCCTGAACTCGCCAAGAGCAAACTTGCTCACAGCAAAACGTTCCTTCGCGCCGCCCATCAGCAAGTACGGGGATGACGGAATCTCTTTTTCCAGGACTCGAAGCGTTGCGTAATTTCCATTGCGCGTATAAACCGGGTCGTCCGTCAAAATGCGGAGTTTCATAGAATTCATGCGTTTTGAAGCCACATGAACTTCCATGGAATCAAACTTCGTCAAGTCAAAAACGCTACCGGGACGTTTGTCCAAAGACTTCAAGTTAAAGCCAACACCCGCATAAGTGAAAGCCTTGCCCGAATGAATCATCACCGAGGAAACAAGTAACGTATCGGTTGCCTGGACTTCACTTGTCGAAAATCCGCCAACAGCGCTATCGTTTAACGGGAAAATTTCAAATGTCCGCTCAGGGAAAAGCTCCACCGTCACTCCCCCACAGCGTGAATAGAAAAAGCCCCAAGCAATCAGCAGGACCAGGAAAAATGCAATTCCAATCCACCTATTTTTTTTCATCATACTCCTTCACTGGATGGCTACGGCCAATTGCCACAACCATAAGGCCTAAAATTATGAACAAGAATATCCCATAAGCCTTATTGCTAATACCGCTCACAGAAATTTCCCTGACATTTACGTCAAAGTTCTTTCCACGCGGCTGATTCCACCCTGCCGAAATTTCTACACGAGCAACACTCTCATGATGCGGGCGGTTGCGCGAACGCTTTACACCAAGATTATCGTACCAAAAATCAGGAATATAAAGTTGTTCAAAAGGAAGCGCAATCTTATTGCGTCCCGGTTTCACAGGAACTTCCTTCAAAAGCATTCTGAACGAGCTCGGATTCGACAAATCTGTCACATCAGGATCGTACGTCCAAGTCTTTATGTTGATTTCTGTCGTTCCTGAAACATCGATGTCCAGATAAAGCGTATCGACATTTTTCCAGTTGTGGTATTTCTTTTCTCCATTCGGGTCAAAGTCAAATACCAAACCGCACCATGCCGATTTTTTTTCGTTTACCCCAAGTGCACATTGAAACTGGACAAGCGAATCCGACGATTTAAATTGAACCGCCGACGTTCCACCATCAGCATTATCGTCATAAGCAGATACTTTTGCACCATCCCCTAATGGAAACACATTTTCAGCAAAGCGCTCTTTCGGGAGCATAACATAGACGGCAACAACAATAACCGCAATGATTGCTAAAATCGTATATGATTTTTTCATTTACTCAAAAAATTTCCTTAAAGTTCGATTGTACTGGATTAAGTCCAACGGATCTTCTTCCACAGGCTTTTCGCCAAAAAGCTTGGATACAAGCGAGTCAATCCAGTGAATAAAGAAGAAATGGTGTTTGCCTTCTTTCGCTTGCGGAGCGGCCTTGATATCAAGCGACCACTGCAAAAGCTGCTTCACCGTAGAAGGCGGCATATGGAAAGTCTCGCAACAAGTCGTCACATAGCCATCAAAACCATAATGCGGGAGTTTTCCCTTCACAAGCGGTTCGCCATGATCGATGCACATCGGATTTTCGCAAGGTGGATCCTGCACGTTTTTCTTCTTCAAATCTTCAAGCCACAATTCCCGCGTCTTGTCAGAAAGTCCGCCGTAAAAAGCAAACGTCTGGTTGCACGGGAAATAAATGGAAAAACACTTCGGACAAAACCTCAAATCAAGGTTTACAATCTTGAGGGATTCAACCTCAGAACCACAAAAAGAACATTTACTCATGAAATTTAATATAGATATTTAGTTGGCAGAACTTAGTTGGCAGAACTTAGAAAAATGGAAAATGCATTCAAAAACACAAATTGCATCCTCTAAGTTCTAAGCTCTAAGTTCTAAGTTCTATATTTTATTCCATGGCAAAAGTAGTTCAGATTACAGCAGAAAATTTTGAAGAAGAGGTCATCAAGGCCTCCGAAACACGCGCTGTCGCGATCCTTTTCTCTTCCGCAGAATATCCAGATTGCGCCCCGTACTCCCAATTGCTCGGGCAGCTTTCCACGAGCATGGACTTTACACTCGGTGTCGTAAGCTGCGATGACCGCGAAAACATGCGCCTCATCCAAATGTTCCGCGTGCAGTCCGTTCCCGAAATCCACGTCGTGAGCAAAGGACAAATCGCAGATGTCATCCAAGGCGTGCTCCCCGAAGCCGACCTCAAGAAGCGTCTCGAAAAGTTCTACATCTCAGACGAAGCACGCCTGATGAACGAACTCGAAGAAGCAATTGCAGACAAACGTTTCGATGAAGCGCTTCCCGCCTTGAACGAAGCTCTTTCCAAGACGCCCAACGATAAGAAGCTCCAACTTTTGTGGGCTAAAGCAAGTCTCGGCCTTGGCGACACCGCCAAAGCCAAGGAAATTCTCTCCAAGTTTGTCGAAAGTGATGACCAGTACCGCGAAGCAAAATCGCTTTTGGAACTTCTCGACTTCCATGCCGAAGTCGCCAAGAAAGACGTTCAAGGCAAAGAAGCCATCGTCTACCACGAAGCTTGCAAGCTCGCCTGCGACGAAGATTTCGAAAGCGCACTCCAAGCATTCTTGAATTTGTTCGTCGAAGCGCCCGAATGGAACAACGGAGCCGCAAAGAAAGCTATGCTCACGCTTTTCGGCGTTCTCGGCCCGAAGCACGAGCTCACCTGGAAGTACCGCGCCAAGCTCAACACGATGATGTTCATCTAAGGAAAGACCGGGCTTTCAGCCCTCTTAGAACTTAGTTGGCAGAACTTAGACAAGAAGCGCAGCTCGTTGAGCTGCGCTTCTTAATTTGTTTATTCCGTCATCCTCGAACAGTCATCCTGGAGCTGTTCTTCTCGACCGAAGGGAGGGCGGACAGCACTTGGCAAGTGGACGCCGTTGGCGTCCGCAATTACGGCTCAACCATGCCAGAATGTGAACATTCTGTCGCGGCGCTTGCCTTATATGCTTTTGTTGCCTTAGTGCGCATGGCCAGCTTTAGGTGGGAAACCATTATTTCTCGCATTTAGCGTTTCTTTTATTTGCACTTCGTATTTGCAAGGTTCAGCAAGTTCTTATATGCAGCCATGCAACGTCTATGATCCTTTGTGCCTTCCGTGTAAGAGTAGCATTCACCAAGCTTGTTATTAGCCATATCGCGTTCCTTGCACGGCTTTTTCGGAGCAGGTTCAGCTACAGGCTGGGATTTCTTCTGCTGAGAAGCGCTAGCATTCTGGGTATGAGCCGGAGCATCATAGGAATACACAAAGATTTCAATACGGTTGTTCTTCATGCGGTTATCCGGAGTCGTGTTTGGAACAAGAGGTTCGTCTCCACCCTTGCCCGTTGCAATGATATCCTGTTTCGGAAGACCGGCCGTCACCAAGTAGCTCTTCACTTCTTCGGCGCGCTTCAATGCAAGCACACGGCTTCTTTCCGGACGATCGAGATTATCTGTATGCGAGACAATTTCAATCGTCTTGCCATGGTAATTTCTCAAGTGATCAGCAAGTCTATTCAAGCCATCCGTAGATTCACGCGTGAACTTGTATTGTCCGACGCCAAACTTTACTCCCTGCAAAATAAACTGTTCCAAGATCGTCTTGTTTGCAGAATTTGCCTGAGTTGCAGGAGCAGCAACAGGCTGAGTTGTCGTTACAGTCGGCTTAGAAGATGCATAAGACGGGGCATTCTTCACACAGCGGAGTTTATTCGTATAAGCATCGCCATGTTTGAAGTACGGAGAACCCTTTTCGCGGATTGCATTGTACTTCCAATCCACATAAGTCATCTCATTGCCATTCTTCGAAGATGTCCAGTAGCCTCGTTTAAAGTCGAAATTCAAGCTGCAAGGATTTTCCCTTGTTTCACGGCTGTTCGTCTTGCGTTTATCGTTTGCACGAATTTCAAATTCCGAAGCCTTCGAGAAAAGCTGTTCATATTCAGCCTGTTCCGGTACATGCCAGCCACGCGGGCAGCCACGGTTCAAGTTTCTTGCTTCCATTTCATCCAAACGATCAAGAATCACGTCTTCGGCCATCCAAGTCTGGTCACCGATCTTAAGAGTTCTATAGGTCTTTCCGGCATTATCCATCACGGCACCCAAGCGGTCCTTGCAAGCCGTTTCCCAATTCTGGATGCAGCGGACAGAATAACCATTCGCCTTACGTCCCTGGAAAGCAAACGTTTCAAGATTCTGACCTCTAAAACTCATGGCATCAGCGCGGTCACCACCCTTGTCATCGCCAAGCCAGAAAAAGGCTCGATTGCCCAAGTCAATGTAACGTTCGCCATCGACATAATAGCCACCATCAAGAACCCTAAAGCTATTCAAGTTAAAGTCCTGATAGTTCAGGTCATCGCCCATCGGCAAGCTCCATCCATCAGGGCAAGCCTTCTTTGCCGCATACCATGTATAAAGTCTACCGAATGTTTCGCAATTCTGAGTATTGCTTTCATAGCAGTAGCTGTCCGGCAAACGGAACTTCAAGTTTTCCGCCATCCACACACGGCCACCAATCTTAACCGTAGAATAGCGTTCACCATCGCGGTTATCAATCAACAAATTTCTCGCTTCATCGTAAGTCGAGGTATTCTGATACTTGTTCGAAGCATACTGATTCTGCTGAGCAGACGGCTGAGTCGCGCGAGTAGCCATAGCGGCACGTTCTTCTTCAGAAATACTGCAATCATATTCCTGCGGAAGCTTGCCGAAATAATAATTGTATTTATCCGGTGTAATCCAGATTTCGCTACTCCCAACAGAAGAACGCATAAAAGAACGCGGATAATTAGCGCATCTGAAAAGCACATTGGCGCAACGATTGTCCTGCTTTTCAGTTCTGAACGTATCTTCCATATCCGGGCAACGCCAATAGCACGAATTACCGAACATATCGTCAAAGCCGCAAGCAACCACAGTTTTGTCGCCGGATGGAGCGGCAAAAACAGATTCAGCAGCAAGGAGAGTAGTAGCTACTGCTAGAGCGTACTTTTTATTCATAGGGACTCCGTATTCCAACACAATAAAGCGTGTTTGTATTATAATGATTATACCAAAAATACATTTTTCACAATACGTATTTTTAGATGTTACAATTAGTTTCAATAGTTTCGCATCTGCATGAAAATTTTTATTTACACACAATTCAAGCCACCAACCTCACCCCTCTAACTCCTAAGCACAAAACCCTAAGCCCTAAGTTCTAAGTTCTAAATCCCCCACATTTCCAAGCTCTAAGTTCTAAGCTCTAAATTTTCCCCTCATTTCTAAGTTCTAAGTTCTAAGTTCTAAGTTCTAATTGCTATCTTTGCTCGCGTATTTTATTGTACAGTAAAACCCAGGGATACGATCCCACAGGAAAACATTATGAAAAAGATTCTGTTCCAAGACACCTCGTTCCGTGATGGCTTCCAGTCCATCTTCGGCGCACGCGTGTTCATGAAGGACTTCATGCCCGCCGTTGAAGCAGCTGTTAAAGCTGGTATCACCCACTTCGAAGCAGGTGGCGGCGCCCGTTTCCAGGCTCTCTATCAGAACTGCGGTGAAGACGCATTCGACATGATGGACGAATTCCGTCGCGTTGTCGGTCCGAAGATCCGCCTCCAGACTCTCGCTCGCGGTATCAACGTTGTGGCTCTCGCTCCGCAGCCGCGTGACATGATCAAGCTCCATGCCGACATGTTCAAGAAGCACGGCATGACCCGTATTC
>CAMJNF010000129.1 GCA_946407235.1 uncultured Fibrobacter sp.
CGATGCTTACGAACGCCATGTTCAGCTCCTTTAGGAAATCTTTGCCTAAATACTCTATTAAAACCCTACAAGCTGAGAGCAGCGGAAAAGCTTGCTTTTCCATTGCCGAAGCGTAGGGGTTTCTTGAAATATATACTTGTTTTATCAAGCAGGCAAGACGCCTCGTTTCGCGGCATTTTATCCAAGAATTTGCAGAACTGAGGTAACAGCTCCAACAGCTTGTCCTTGTTGAATGCATGCTTTAACGCGATTATCCCCATGCCGGTCGCCGTATCTTCGCAGGCAAGGCAGTCGCTGTCGGGAATGTCTGCCATGTTTACGAACGTGCATTGGAACGGCAGGACTTTTCCGCGGAAGTAATCAGGGTAGGACTTTTCCAGAATCTTGAGAGGATTCCAATGATCTCGTCCGTTGTAGAATATTATCGCCATTGTCGGGATTCCGCTGAATATCCGGTTCTTGTCCTGAATTTTCATGACGGAATGGATGTATTTGGAAATCTGGTCGAAGATTATGGGATCGCGCCCGGATTTGTGCTCTAGCAGGATTCCGACGAGAATCGGGGCGCCAGTCGAAACGTTCACGCGGAATGCCAAATCCGCTTCGCCAGTGTCGTCAACTTCCGAATAGGAGTCGGGAATACGCATGAGCGTATCGAGATTGATCTGGGTCAGAAATGTATCGATATCGTGATTTACTTTCGCTGCAAGTTCATTTAACAAACTCTTTTCAGAAAAGCAAAAAATATTTTTTTTAGAATTATTTTGCATACAATCGTTAGCAATTTTAAATTTTAGACATGCTTTAGTTGACGTTGGATGGCATTTTTTTACTTTTGAAAGTATGTTAGACAAAATGTTTATGAAAACCTTTACCTTTTTGATTTTATTCCTTGTGGCTTGCGCATTTTCTGATAATACGCAATACGAATGGACTGATGAAAACGGTTGTTCGTATTGCCTTTATGGACGTATAGAAAATGGGAAATGCGTGCATCCTTCAAAGTTCAGTTGGTGGGGCTTTTCTTCCTTTTATCATTTATTTAATTCTAGAAAAATAGATAAAAATTTTTTTGTGATTAATTATCCTTTCCTCCCGACTTTCCACGTCTATTGCGAAAATGATTCTGATTATTGCAAGACGATAAGCGATCCTATGGCTAAAAAGCTGATGCCGTCTTTGAAGGACCGTAAGTCCTTGTGTAATGAACAACATAAAAAGACTGAAAATACAGGCATGTTTTATGATATGCCTATACCTCGTGAAGATTTAGAGTTCCGCTGCGATTTTGTGAAGTTTAATAATAAAAAATCATTTCTTGAAGTTTTGGGTACTGGACATTGCCCGATTCGTGTGAATGTGGGGCCAATGGGGATCCAACCTACAACAACTTTTTTATTTGGTAATTTTCATGTGGTAAAGAGAAAGGGAGAGTTTTGGATAGAAAACGAAGAAGCCTTTCTTCAATCAATTGATCCTCTGCAGCGCCCAATCAAAAAATTTGTTACGAGAAATTTTTTCACACTCGGCGAATGTTCCCATTCAAATTGCGAAATTCTGAATCACGTTGGTGATCAACCTCAGGATTTCGATATCAAATGCAACTTTATTAAAAAGAAAGATAGCGAGGGGAATGTGACAGTCCTTGCAGAGGGCGTATGCCCTATAGAAATCTTGGATAAGGACGGCAAAAAACAGGTCTATCGTGTGCGCTCCGTTAAAGACGGTGACTCCTATAAACTGATAATGACCAATAAGCAAAAATAATCCGCCTTAAATAGCCTTCCTCTCTCGTCTCTCGTCTCTCGTCTCTCGTCTAAAATGCTAAATTTGCCGCGTATGTTTACGGGTATAATTCAAGCAACCGGCGAAATCATTTCCCTCGAAAACAGGGGAGATGCGCTTACCATGCGCATGAAGTCGCCGGGATTCTTCAAAAACAGCAAACTGGGCGACAGCATTGCCAATAACGGTGTGTGTCTCTCCGTCGAAAACTGTACCGATGACGAAGCAACGTTCTGTCTCATGCACCAGACCGTCGTGAATACGTCTTTTAAGCAGGCAAAAGTCGGGGATCTCGTGAATCTCGAGTATCCTTGCCGTGCCGATAGCTTTATGGGCGGTCACTTTGTGATGGGGCATGTGGACTGTACTACGGAAGTTTTGCGCGTTACTCCGCGTGAAACGGGCGTGGAAGTCGATTTGGCTCTGCCAGCTGACTTGCGCCGCTACGTGATTCGTCGTGGATCCATCACCTTGAACGGTATTAGCCTTACGGTTGCCGAAAAAGGGGAGGATTACATCCGCGTCTGCATTATTCCCGAAACTTTAGCCCGCACGAATCTCAGGAACTGGGTGCCTGGCACCGTGGTGAATGTAGAAGTCGATATGCTCGGCAAATATATTGAAAACTATCTAAAGGAACGTGACCTTGCTTAATACGATTGAAGAGGCCATTGAGGATTTCAAGAACGGCAAGTTCTTGGTCGTGGTTGATGACGAAGACCGTGAAAATGAGGGCGATTTCATTATCGCCGCCGAAAAGATTACTCCCGAAAAGGTGAACTTCATGCTCCACGAGGGGCGTGGCGTGCTTTGCTGCCCGCTTCCGATTTCTCGCTGTCGCGAATTGAATCTTACGCGTCAGACCGCAGAAAACACCTCCATGCTCGGGACTCCGTTCACCGTCATGGTCGATAAGCTCGATGGCTGCACCACGGGCGTTTCTGCCCATGACCGAGCCGCAACGATCCAGGCTCTTGCCGATCCGAATTCCAAGCCTTCGGACTTTGGTCGTCCGGGTCACATTTCTCCGCTTTACGCTCAGGAAGAAGGCGTTTTGCGCCGTGCAGGTCACACCGAAGCCGCTGTGGACCTCGCAAAGCTTGCTGGACTCCGCCCGGCAGCCGCTCTTATCGAAATCATGAACGAAGACGGCACGATGGCTCGTATGCCGCAGCTCCAGGAAGTCGCGAAGAAGTTCGACCTCAAGATTATCTCGATCCGCGACTTGATTGATTACCGCTTGAGAAACGAAAAGCTGGTGCAGCGCGTGGCTGCCCCGCACGTTTCGACCAAGTATGGCGACTTTACGGCTTATGCCTACCGTAGCAAGACTGATGGCGTTGAACATGTGGCTTGGGTCGCCGGAAATCCGGATTTCAGCAAGCCGGTTTACGTTCGCGTTCACAGCGAATGCCTCACGGGCGACATTTTCGGTAGCCTCCGTTGCGATTGTGGTGACCAGCTTGCCGCTGCGATGAAGTTCATTGGTGAACACGGTGGTGTGTTCCTCTACATGCGCGGTCAGGAAGGCCGTGGCATTGGTCTTTGCAACAAGCTCCGCGCTTACGAATTGCAAGAAAAGGGTATGGACACGGTTGAGGCGAATTTGCACCTCGGGTTCAAGTCCGACTTGCGCCAGTACGGCACGGGCGCCCAGATTTTGGCAGACCTCGGCGTGAAGGAAATGCGACTCCTCACGAACAACCCGAGCAAGATTTCTGGCATTTCCGCTTACGGCTTAAAGATTGTGGAACGCGTGCCTATCGAAGTCAAGCCGAACAATATCAACCGTTTTTATTTGCGCACCAAGAAAGAAAAGATGGGCCACGAGCTCCATCTCGACAATGCGGATCATGGCGCAGCCGAAGTTTTAGATGAAGGAAAATAAGATGAAAGAATTCAAAAATTCCCTCAATGGTTCTAACTTGAAAGTGGCAATTGCTGTTGCCCGCTTTAACGAAGTCGTGACTGACAGACTCCTCGAAGGGGCTGTCCGCGAACTCGAAACGCTCGGCGTTGCAAGCGATGATATCGCTGTGGCTCACGTGCCGGGTGCTTTTGAACTGCCGGGTCTCTGCCGCCGTTTCGTGGATTCCGGCAAGTACGATGCCGTGATTGCGCTCGGTGCGGTTATCCGTGGTGAAACGGGACATTACGACGTGGTCGTGAACAATTCGACGGGGGGCATCGCTTCTCTCGCTGCCGAAGGCAAGGTTCCTGTGATTCTCGGAATCCTCACGACCGATACGGTCGATCAGGCGATGAACCGCGCTGGCCTTAAGGCCGGGAACCTCGGTTGCAACTGGGCAAGAACTGCCGTTGAAATGGTAAATCTTTACAAGCAGATTGGGAAATAATTATGGCACAAGTAAGTTTTAGACCTGCTCGCGTCTTTGCGATGCAGTTGCTTTACGCAATGGAAATTTCTGGCGGTACGGTTGCCGATGCCCTTCCGGGCGTTCTCGAAGCCCAGCCGCTCCAGGACAACATGAAAAAGTATGGCATGAAGCTTGTCGATTTGGTGCTTGCTCACAAGTCCGAACTCGATTCTGAAATCGAAGCCTGTTCCGCTCATTGGGGAATTGAGCGCATGGCGACTCTCGACAGGATTGTCCTCCGCATCGCGATGGTCGAACTTTTGTATGTTACCGATGTCCCGATGAAGGTGGTTATTTCCGAAGCGGTTCAGATTGCGGCGAAGTTCAGCACGGATTCTTCGAGCACGTTTGTAAACGGTCTTCTCGCAGGGTTCTTGCAGAAGCGTGGTATGGTATCAAATAATACTAAGAAGGATGCTTAATAGCTATGAAAATTAACGAGAAGTGGTATAAACACATTTTTGCAGGTATTGCTGGCTTTATTGCCTTGATCGTCTACATGATGACGATGGCTCCGACGGTCTCTTTCTGGGACTGCGGTGAGTTTGTCGCATGCGCCAATACGCTTGGTATTCCGCATCCTCCTGGAACGCCATTCTTCGTGTTCTTTGCCCGTGCGGTCATTCTTCTTTTACCGTTCGTTGGCGAAATCGCAAAGCGCGTGAACTACATTTCTGTGGTGAGTTCTGCGGCGACGGTCTATGTGACTGCTCTCTTTGCTTGGGAACTTTTGGCGACTGTCCTCAAGACGGATGCTCTTGCCACAAAAATTTCTGAAAAGATGCGTACTTTCGTGCTTGGCACGGCTGCTCTCGTTGCAGGCTTCCTCCTCACGTTCTCTGATACGTTCTGGTTCAACGCTGTAGAAGCTGAAGTTTATGGCGTTGCCATGCTCATCCTCATGCTCGTCTCTTACTTGGGCCTTGTTTGGTACAACAAGCGTAACGAACCTGGGAGTGATCGAATCCTTATCTTCATTTGCTATATCGCATTCCTTGGCGTGGGCGCTCACCTCTACACGATGCTTACGGTTCCTGCCGTGTTCGTGTTGCTTCTTGTCGCTCAGCCGAAAAAGATTGTTGAACGCATTCCTATTTGGATTACGGGTACGCTCCTTTGCTCCGTGATTTACATGGTGTCTGCCTTCATCGAAATTTCGCTCCTTTGCCTTATCGCTCTTTCTGTTATCGTGTTTGTTCCGGCTGTTAGGGCCTCGTTCCCAGCTCGTGTGAACAATGCGTTCAAGCTTTCTCTTGCTTTTGCGTTCTTTGCTTTGGTTGGTTACAGCACGCATCTTTACATCCCGATTCGTTCGGAACTCAACCCGACGATTGATGAAAACGACCCGGAACTTAACATCCGTGATGACCAAGGCAATCTCCAGTTGGGCAACCTCTTCGAAGCTAAAAACTGGGATGCATTCAATGCTTTCATTGAACGTAAGCAGTATGGTTCCGAAAGCATGATTGCACGTGCTTTCTACCGTCGTTCTCAGCTTGCTCACCAGGTGCTCTCTTTCCCGAGCATGAGCTATGGTGGCTATCAGATGGCTCAGTACTTGCCGTACAAGGTGGGTGGAGTGAACTACGCCAATGGGGTCTACACGTTTGACGCTTCCGAAAATGAACCGGTCGAACGTTTGGGTTTCAAGTTCCCGACGCAAATGACATTCATGGGCGATAACGTTTGGTGGCAGCTCATATTCTTCTTGATCTTTAACGGTCTCCTTGTTGCGACTTGCGTTTACGTCTATAAGCGCAATAAGCATGTGGGTATTTTCATTTCGACCCTTTACGCCCTTTGCTCTCTTGGTCTCTTGTTCTACATCAACTTTGCCGATGGCACCCGCATGGAACAGCGTGAACGCGACTACTGGGTCAATGCGATGACTCGCAATGTGGCTGATTTGAACAACGCCGGAGCTGGTATTACATCGCTTCCGGACCCGAACGAACTTATCGATCTCCGCCAGACGATTGATTATTCGAAACTCGCTATCGAACGCCTCCGTATGCGCAACGCTCCGGCATCTCGAATTGCCGAATTCGAAAAGAAGATTACCGAAGCCGAAAATACGACGGCATGGAAGAACTGGCAGAAAATCGAAGAAAACTTCGCCCGTTTTGGCCAGCGCGCTCCGTTCCCGGAAGCCGTCCATATGGAAGTCCGCGAACGTGACTACTTCTATACGCCTGCATTTATCTTCATGAGCATGATTTACGGCGTTGGCGCGGGTATTCTCGTGCTGCTTGCTGCAACGACAGCATCGACTATGGCTTTTGCATCCCCGATTGCCGCTGGCCTTGTGCTTGTTTCTCTCCTTGTTCCTTGCATTTCGAACTACAAGGAACACGATCGTTCCGGCCTTTGGGTGCCCTGGGATTACGCTTACAACCTTCTCAACAGCTGCCGCCCGAATGCTATTCTCTTCACGAATGGCGATAACGATACGTTCCCGTTGTGGTTTGCCCAGGAAGTTGCCGGTGTCCGTAAGGACGTGCGCGTGGTGAACCTCTCTTTGGGCAATACGGATTGGTACATCAAGCAGATGCTTGTAAACGAACCTATCCTCAAGCTCTCTTACACGAAGGAAACCATTGACAACGATATGGTGCTCGACAATAGCAGCGCCAACAACCCGAACAACCATGTTTCCACTTGGGTTCGCCGTGCTGAATCTCTCAAGCCGAAGCTCAAGGAACGCATCGACCAGATGGAAGCTAAGGGCTACCTCTCCGAGGCTGATTCCGCAAAGCTCCTCCAGTTCAAGGTGAACTACCAGGTTTGGGATGCTTTCTTGGATTGGACAAAGAGAAATCGTTCCGGCATGATGCTTACGCAGTATAAGCTCGTGATTGACCTTGCTCTCCAGAATATGGATCGTCCGATTGAAATTTCGACAACAGTCGGCACATCCAACTTCATGGGTCTTGAAAAGTACATGGTCCAGGAAGGTATGGTCTACAATTTCGTGAAGGGTGACCTCACTCCGAAGCAGAACGCCTTTGATGCCGCGATGACCGCTAACATGATTGATAGCGTGTACAAGTTCCGTGGTCTCGGTGATGGCTCCGCTTATATCAACTCCGAAACGGAACGTCTCCTCAGCAGCTACGTTTCTCTCTACTTGCAGATTTCGTTCGATGCTCGCGAAAAGATTGCCGCTCTCGTCACGAAAAAGCCGTTTACGAAGGCCGACAGGGACGAAGTGGAACGCCTTGCGACCGAAGCTGCAAAGTATCTCGAACTTGGCATTTACCAGTTCCCGAGAGAATGGCGCAACTACTGGGCTGCTTCGTATCTTTACGCATCTGCAGGCATGAAGGCTAAGGCTCTTGATGTTGTGGAACGCGGTCTTAAGAATATTCCGTCTTACGATGCTCCGGGCCAGAGCCGCCTTGCGATGAGTCGCCAGCAAATTGAAGCGATTACCGAAGATTCGCTCAAGATTGATGACGAATCCGCTGCCAAGCCCGCTGATACTCCTGCTGTAAATTAATTTCGAGGTCTTGTAATAATGGATTTGAGCTTGGTTATCCCTGTTAAGGAAGAAAGTGAAAATCTTCCGCAGTTGTTTAAGGAAATTTGGGCAGCAATTGAACCGACCGGTATGGAATTCGAAGTTATCGCCATTGATGACGGTAGCCGCGACAATACCTGGGAAGTCCTCGAGGAACTTTCTAAGGAATATGGCGCAAAGCCGAAGTCTTCGGTGAACGCTTTCCGATTCCAGTTCAACTGCGGCAAGGCAGCTGCGCTCGCCCTTGGTTTTTCCAAGGCTCGTGGCAAGTACGTTGCCACGCTTGATGGCGACTTGCAGGATGACCCGCTCGAAATTCCGAAGATGATCAAGATTCTCGAAA